>NZ_JABAIL010000002.1:499697-801946 GCF_012641475.1 Flammeovirga agarivorans
CTTCAATATCATACCCTTCTTCGATATGGGTATACTTAATATCAAATCCTCCTAAATTCTTAAAATAGTTTATTGTAAAGTCTGCAACGGCATTATTTAAAGTACCTCCGTTGTTCATAAATTTCTGTCCGGCGTTAATAACTAATATTTTGTCCATAGTAATTATGATGTTTTTTAACAATTAAACGTATAGCTACTCCTATACAATTCACTTATTAAAATCTATTAATATAAAAAACTGCTCTCTGGAAAGCTTAAACCCAATCACAACAAACACATCTCAAAAAATGTTTACCTTTGTCATTAAAATTAGGTTCCCCAACCGTATAATTACATCTTTCAACAAACTTCGATTCATTGATCATGATAGATCATATTAAATCATTGTGGGCTAATAAAATTCAGCCTTCAATGAAAAATGTATTAAACATATTATTACTCCATAAAACGAAAGTCTTAGGGATTATTCTCGGCCTAATTGGTCTTGGGTGCCTCATGCTGGTACTTTTCCTTGGTGGATTTTTTGGCACTTCTTACTCCGACGAGGAATTACTTGCTTATGAAAACGAGGTAGCTTCACTTGTCTATTCAGATGAAGGCAAACTCATCGGTAAGTTTTTTGCCGAAAACAGAACGAATGTCTCATACCAAGAACTACCAACTGCTTTAGTCCATGCGTTAGTCGCTACAGAAGACGCAAGGTACTTCGAACATGAAGGAGTTGATTCTAGAAGTGTTCTAAGAGTTTTAGTAAAAAGTATCCTATTAGGTGATAAAAGTAGTGGAGGCGGTAGTACCATTACACAACAGTTAGCAAAAAACATGTATGGACGTAAGGATTACGGTCCGTTTAGTATGTTGATTAATAAATCTGGCGAAATTAAGATTGCTCATCAATTAGAAAGACTTTACAATAAAGAAGAAATCTTAAGTTTATACTTGAATACCGTTCCATTTGGTGAAAGTATCTATGGCATTGGTACTGCATCGCAACGGTTTTTTAATAAAAAAGTGGAAGACCTTAAGACAGAAGAAGCTGCTGTATTAATCGGAATGTTGAAGGCTAATACATATTACAACCCAAGGCTTTATCCCGATCATGCACTGAAAAGAAGAAACGTCGTTTTAAATCAGATGCTTAGATATGACTATCTCACACAAAAAGAATACAATAAACTTTCAAAACTTCCTCTAAAGCTTGATTATGCTAATAAAGTAAATGATGGAATAGCTGATTATTACCTTCATCAAGTAAAGAAGCATGCTCAAGAAAAATTAAACGCTTACAATGAAGCCCATAATACCAATTATGATATTGAAAGTGATGGTCTTCTCATAGAAACCACCTTAAATATTGAGCTCCAACAATATGTATTAAATGCATTTAAAAAGCATTTAAGTAGAATGCAACAACTACTAAATAAGCAGTATGATTTAGCAAAGTACAAACGGTCATTAAGCTTGAGAGTAGATGCCGTATTTGAAAAATTAAACCGCCCCAACGATAAATACATGCAAGAATATTTTGATTGGGATGAAAAAAAAGCTGAAGAATTATCAGTAAAGGATAGTATACGAAAAGAAATGCTTCTGCTACATGCTGGATTTATGGCCATGGATACGAAAACAGGTGAAGTGAAAGCCTATGTAGGAGGAATTGATTTCAATAGTCATCCCTACGATCAAATCACAGCAAAAAGGCAATTGGCTTCCACCTTTAAACCCATTTTATATGCTACTGCAATTGAAGACGGGACAAAACCATGCAAGTACCTCAAAAATGAATATGAAGTCGAAAATGAAGACGATTGGAAACCTGCCAACTATAGTAAAACTGAAGGTGGAATGTATTCAGTTGCCGCTTCATTAGCTAAGTCTTTAAACATTCCAACTGTAAACTTATACAAACAAACTTCTTTCGATGATTTGCAAAATATTTGGCAAAACTTGGGCTTCTCTACTGAAATAAAAGACTTCCCTTCTACCGCATTAGGCACCATGGATGCTTCAGTATATGAATTGTGTAAAGCATATGCTGCATTTGCTAACCATGGTAAAACAGTGCAACCCGAATTTGTCTTATCAATAAAAACTCCTGAAGGCAAAATTCTCTATGAAGCACCACAGCATCCTGAGGCAAAACAAGTTTTCACTGAGGAAACTGCAATGCAAATGAGTGCTATTTTACAAAAAGGTATTCAACAGGGTACTGGAGCATCTATCAGAGGTCGCTACAGCATTCGTTTGCCTTTAGCTGGGAAGACAGGTACATCACAAAATTATGGTGATGCATGGTTCGCCTCATTTAGTCCAGATTTAGTAATGGTAACAAGAGTAGGTGCTTCAAGCAATGCGGTCCATTTTTCTTCAGGAAGTTATGGAGCAGGTAGTACGTTAGCTTTACCCATTACAGCATTTACTTTACAACAAATCCAGAAGGATCATCAATTAAGTACGACCTACTTTTTACCTTTTCCTGCTTTACCTCACCACCTTTCTAATTGCTTGGATTGTGAAGACTATAAAGAGGATACAGATGTAAAGATGTTTTTCAACAATATCTTCAAGACAAAATCAGCAGAAGAGAAGAAAAAGAGAAAAGAAGAACGTAAAGAGAAAAGGAAAAAGAGAAGAGAAAAAAGATATAAATCTGAATAAAAAAAGAGGAGTAAGATGATAGTTCATCTTACTCCTCTTTTTTTAATTAATGTATTTCTAGTAACGAGTTGTTCCTTCGTAACTATCGCTATCAAAATTAGGGACTAATACACCTCTGAAATTAAGTTCAGCTGCACTAAAATCTCCTTCTACTGATGAATTGGCCCAATTTCCATCTTTTTCTAAGTCAATGGTTACATTGGCCATCATTGTAGGTCCTTGAACATGAAATGTTACAGATGTTGTACCTGTTTTTTCATTCTTCTTGATTTCATAGTTTGTAATATTACCATCTACAGTAACACCTCCTACTCCATTAAATCCAACTAATTGAGGGAATGCCAACTGTACCACAGCTCTATCACCTTCAACTCTTACAAAGTTGAGACTAGCATCAACATTAATTGTCTGACCTCTTCTATCGTAGGCCTGATTCGCTTGCAATGTAAAACTTTTTGTAACCAAAGCAGTTACAGCTTTATCATGATCCGCTTGTTCCTCTGCTAACTTTGCAGCTTTTTTCTTTTCTTTATTGGCTTTTTTTTCAGCTTTCTTCTGGGCTTTTAACTCTTGTTTCGTTAAGCTCGTTGAAGTACTATCTTGTGCATAACTTGATAGTGAACAGCATAAGATTAGACAAAGAGATGCAAATGCAAGATTGATGTTTTTAGATAAATTTTTCATAATGTATGTTTTAATTTACACAATAAAACGATCGAATCCGAGAGGAATATCATTAATTATTACCTAAAATATATCAATTTATGATTAATATTGAGTTTGAATAAAAACACTAAAATCTCAACACTCTATAACTTTCAAAATAAACACACCACAATGGACGCAAAAAGATTAAAAGAAATTACACATAAGGTTGTCAAACTTACAGAAAAGGTTGGCGAATTTATCGCTATAGAACGCAGAAACTTCGACCCATCAAAAATTGAATACAAAGGATTAAATGATCTTGTCTCTTATGTAGATAAAACAGCAGAGAAAAAGATTGTAGAAGGGCTAACCAATATATTACCAGGTGCAGGCTTTTTAGGAGAAGAAGGTACCAATAAACCTACTGAAAATGGTTTCACTTGGATAATCGACCCACTAGATGGCACTACCAACTTCATTCACGGTATACCTATTTTTTCGATCAGTATCGCTTTAGTTTCCAATAATGATTACTGCATCGGTGTAGTGAGAGAAGTCAACCTCAATGAATGTTTCTATGCATGGAAAGACGGTGGTGCGTATATGAATGGTGAAAGAATTTCTGTATCTCCTCAAAAAGAATTGAAAGCAGGATTAATTGCGACAGGATTCCCTTATTATAACTTTGAGAAAATGCCACAATACATGAATATTCTATCTGGTATGATGGAAGGTTGCCATGGCATAAGAAGACTTGGATCAGCAGCAGTTGATTTAGCTTATGTAGCTTGTGGAAGGTTAGAAGGATTCTTTGAGTACAACCTTAATGCTTGGGATGTTGCCGGTGGAAGTATTATTGTTAAAGAAGCTGGTGGTGTGGTTTCAACATTCTCTAATACTGAAAATTATATTGAGGACAGAGAAATTATAGCTGCCCCTGCAGATATACATAAAGAAATGCAGTCTATTATATACAAAAAGTGGAATAGTTAATCTATTCCACTTCTACTGAATCTTCAGAAAAGTCATACCCTCCAGTATAAAGTTCATACACATCGATATTCGATAATTGTTGCTCATACTGAGAGACTAGCTCCAAATAATACCTAGTTGCACTATCTAGACCATCAAACTCTAAGTGATGACTTAAAAACCCGTTTCTTATTTCCAATACATTATAGGCAATGGATGCTTCTGCAAATGTCTCTAATGTTGAGTCATTTATCAGCTGATAATGTAAAGTGTATTTGTCTCGTTCCGTTCTTTGCCAACCTAAAATTTTCACATTCACTGCCAATTGACTCAGCGAATCTTTTACAAATAATGGTTCAACATCATGGAAAACATTCCCAACTGGGTCTGCTTCTAAAATATCTCCATCTTCATTAACTGGTTCACAGGCACTGAATAGATACACTATTGGAAGTAAAAGTATGTATAATTTATTCATTGCTTTTATGTTAGTAGTCTCATTCATAGACAATCAAACTAAGCCTATGAACAACAAAAATAGATTTTTTTCTTATAAAAATAAAGAGACACTTCAGAAGAGGTGCCTCTTTACAATATATATTACCTATTAATTACTTATTCTTTACTCTACAATCAGCATAGTACCTGAAACAGCTGGTACTGTGATTGTTCCGTTTGAAAGGTCATAAGTTTTACCAGTAAGTGCATCTGTCGCTTTAGTAGCTCCTTTTAATACTTCTTGGTAGTGACCTAAATCTACTTTTGTCTCTTGCTTATTTTTATTGAAAATAGACATGATCTTAGTAGAGTCATTGTATCTAAACATTACATACACCTCTTTGTAAGGAGAGAAATGCTTCAATTCACCTGTGTGTAATACAGGATTGTTCTTTCTGAAGTTCGTTAACTTCTTCATGAACTCTTGTGCTTCTTTTTGTTGTGCTGTCAATCCTTCTCCAGTAAATGCATTGACCTTGTCACCTTTCCATCCACCAGGGAAATCTTCACGAATTAAACCATGGTTGTGATGTTGAGTTTCATCATCTACACCCATTAAGATTTCTGTACCGTAGAAAATTTGAGGAATACCACGAGTTGTATAGATATATACTAGTCCCATTTTGTATAAATCAAAATCTTCGTTGATTTGGTTCCAGTAACGAGGAGTATCATGATTATCAGGGAAAGTAACCAAGTTCGCTGGATCAGAATACAAGAAGTCCATCGCTAACTTTTCATATACTTCATTAAATGTCTGAGTATATTGAGCTGCTTCTTTATTTAATGAATTGATTAATGCTTCTTGGATTGGGAAGTCCATCATTGATGGGCAATAAGAAACATATCCATTTTGATTTTCTTTACCTTTTTGCCATCTAGAAACTAATGCCGGATTAGAAGTCCACTCTTCACCTACAATATTGAAGTTTGGATATTCTTGCATAATTCTTCTTGTCCACTCTGTCATGAAATCTGGATCAGGGTATGGATAAGTATCTTGACGAATACCACCTAGGTTAGCATATTCTACCCACCAAATTGAGTTCTGAATCAAGTAGTTGGCTAATAACGGGTTCTTTTGGTTTAAGTCTGGCATTGATTGTACAAACCAACCATCAGAGTGTCTCGCTTTATCTGCTTCTGTAGCATAAGGGTCAGCAACTGTTACTCTTTGGTGAGATGTCACAGGCTTTTCTTTCATATCAGAATAGTGATACCAATCTTTTGTTGGAAGATCGTTAGTCCACCAATGGTTTAAACCACAGTGATTTTCAATCATATCCATGATAATTTTGATTCCTTTTTTATTAGCCTCTGCTACGAAATTCACATAATCTTCATTTGATCCGTAGTGAGCATCAATTTTATAGTAGTCTGTAGTAGAATAACCATGGTATGAATAAGAATCCATATCATTTTCTAACAACGGGTTTACCCAAATTGCAGTAAATCCCATTTCGTCGATATAGTCTAAGCTATTAACTAAACCTTGGATATCACCACCATGACGACCACCTTCTAAAGAACGGTTTACATCCTCTCTCATTGAAGGAACTTTATCATTTGATTCATCACCATTCACCCATCTATCTGGAGTAATTAGGTACATGATATCACTTTTGTTAAACCCTTCTCTTGCTGCAGAATCTTTTCTACGTTCTTTTAACTCATAAGTGTAAGTAAATACTACCTTACCTTTAGTGTTTTTAAATTCAATAGGAAAAGATCCAGCCTTAACATCTTTAGCAAGTGTTAAGTTTAAAAATAAATAATTTGGATTTTCAACTTTAATGGTTTGGTCTAAAGTAACACCATCATAGTTGATTGTTGCATTTAAGTTTGAAATGTCATCTCCATGAACTAATAATTGAAGTTCTGGATGAACCATTCCAGCCCACCAAAAGGCAGGTTCAACTCTGTCAATGACAGTAGAACTTTTTGCCATTACTGCAGATGAGATGGCAAATAATAAAGTAATTAATACTGACTTGATATTTCTCATTTTCATATTTATTGAAGTAATAACTCTAATATACGAATTCTAGTGTTTGTGAATTAATGTATCCCGAACACTTTACAAACATGAGATTTTCAGTATCAAATTACAATTTTCATAAGGGTACAAGTGGTATACATTGAATACCATCAAGTATACAACTATTATAAAAATGGGTTAAATAGGCTAAAAAACAACATTTTCAGGTAAACACCACCTCTACAACTAAGAAACATTATTTTTTTCCAACTCTTTCTTTCTTTTTACTTCTTCTACTTTTTCATTCATTTCTCTTTTGAGTTTTACCATATACTTATTCTTTAGATAAGCACCATAAACAAAAAAGAAGAAAGATACACCTACTCCAGAATAACGAATCACTTCATCGTCTTTGAACATGATCCATGAAGTTACAGCAACCACAATTCCAATTAATGTAAATAAAAAACCAATCATTACTTTAGATTTAAATAGGCTTCGATAAAAAATTTCTAATGCGAGATAAATACCATCTCTGTTTATATAATGATGTAAGGAATCCTACATGACCACCATAATCTGGTGTCTCTAAATATAGAAATTCACTTTTCTCCGCAATTTCGTAAGGAAAACATTCTTCTGATAAGAACGGGTCATCCTTTGCATTTATTAATAAAGTTGGGACTATTATTCTATCCAATACTTCCTTAGAACTGCATTGGGACCAATAATCCTCAGCATCCTTGAATCCATGTGCCGGACCAGTATAACGGTCATCAAACTCCACAAATGTTTTTGCTGATCGTACTTCATCAATTAAGGTTTGACTCATATTAAAAGCCTCCATCTTTGGAACGACTTTACTTTTTAAAGAGATTAAAAAGTTTTGGAGATACAATAGATTGATTCTCTTCTGTAGAACTTTTGCTGAAGAGTTCAATTGACATGGTACAGATAAGGTAGCTACTTTTTTTACTACTGATGGAAGTTTATTCCCTTCATCTCCTAGATATTTTAAGGTGATGTTTCCTCCCAAACTAACTCCTATTATATAGATTTCCTCATATTTTTCAGAAAGGGTATTTACCAATTGCTTTAAATCTTTGGTATGCCCACTATGGTAAGAAGGGTACAATAAATTTAGACTACCACTACAGCTTCTGTGATTCATCGCCCATATATCGTAATCTGGAGAGAAAAAGTTAGCCATTTCTAATATATATGTAGAATGAGCAGAACCTTCCAAACCATGCATTAGAATTAATGCTTTCTTATGTACTCCTACTATTGTATCAACATCAAAAAAATCATTATCAGGCGTTTCAAACCTTTTACGTTGATAAGGAGCATCAGCTTGGGGTTTTACTTTACTAGCAAAAATGGTATTGATATGTCCATTTTTATAGAAAAAGCCAGGGCGATATGTTGAAGTGACTAATGGCATCTTACAATTGTTTAATCATCCAGATATTACAAGCATGATGTGATGTATCTCCTAAAGGCTCATCCATCATACTAAAGCCCATTTTTTCGTACAACTTTAATCCTTTTACCAATTGGGGCATTGTTTCTAAATAACATGCCTTATATCCGAACTGTTTTGCAAAGGTTAAACACTGGTTTAAAAGTGCAGCACCAATACCTTTACCTCTAGCGGACTCTGATAAATATATTTTCTGAAGCTCACAGATATCATTAGGGCCATTAAGAATACTTCCAATACCTGCCCCTCCTACAACTTTTCCGTCTAGTTCTGCAACATAATAGACAGAGCCTTCTTCTTGATAAGCAGTATTCAGTCTACCAAGTTGTTCATCAAAAAAAGCAGTTCCAGGCAAATTGGCATTATGCTCTATCAATACTGTTTTTATGATATTTTCTATTTGCGCATTATCAGAGGAGTCTATTGTACGAATTACCATAGCATTCTAACATAGGTGAAAAAGCAAAATTAACGAATATAGTATAGCATAAAAAAATCACTTGTGATATTCTTAATAAAACTAGAATTTTTAAACAATTAGGTTAAACACAAATCCTATAAACTTAGTAGACTTTTTGTTAAGAAATTGACGTTACATTGTAACATAAATGAATCTTAATTGATACTATTTTGATACATTTAAATCAATAAAAGACAAAAATACACTTAAAACACTGATTATTAATGATTTTTAAATACGTTAAACATATTATAATAAACTAATCTTTTCGTCACACTTAACGTTAATCAGGTTAAACTCAAACATTTTTACCTATGAAAAAGATTAGCCTAATTATATTATCCTTATTGTGTTTATTATCTACTTCAATTTATGCTTCTAATAATGATCCTAAAGAAGAAGAAGGAAAAAAAACAGAAGAGAGTAATGAAAAATTTGATTATATGCATACTGCTCCAAAGTTAAATGCTGCTCCTTTTATTAAAGGTGTTGCTGCAGATGGTACAGTTGAAATATATAAAGAGGGTAGAAACCACGTCATGTTGATCGATAAAGAATCTGAAAATATCTTATTCGACAACTTAAAAGAAGGTAAAGACTTCGTACGTGTCTATACTGATTACACAGATAATAAAGACTGTATTATTATCTGGAGTATGAAGAAAAAAGATAGAAAAACAGGCAATATTACCTGGAAAAAATATACTTATAAAAAGTTTGATTCTGTGGGTTGGAGACCTGTTGATAATATGACTACAGCGGTCAAATCATTTAAATAAGACATTAAATTGAAGAGTAGCAGTTTCTGTTACTCTTTTTTTATAGTGACATTTTCAATTTTTGGATATAAGGTCTTGAACAACAACTAGACAAATGAAAAACTTTATATCCATACTTCTTCCTATACTAATTACGTTCAATACGGAAGCCGGTGGTCCGGAAGAAGACGGTATCAAAAAAGATACGAAAGGATACGACTATATGAACACCGCACCCAAAGTTGGGTATGCTCCTTTTATCCAAGGCGTTGCAAAAGAGTCTTCTTTAGATTTAATCAAAGAGAGAAGAAAACACTTTATGCTTATTGATAGTGAAACGGATAATATTCTATTTCAGAACCTTGTTGAAGGAAAAGATTTTATTAGAGTTTATAAAGACCCAACCGACAACAAAGATTGTATTATTATTTGGAGGATTTTAAAAGAAGATAAGGATACTGGGAAAATTAGGTGGAAGAAATTTACTTATAAAAAGTTTGAGACAATTGGTTGGAGACCAGTTGATAACAGAACTACTAAGGTTAAAGCTTTTGATTAGTGCTGTTCTAAATTAAATCTTAATGCAGCACTCAACCAATATTCTAAATCATTATCCAAATCAAACCCTTCGGGAGTAACATAAATAAACCCTTTCATTGGCCTTCCTGTAAAGTCCATTGGAAGGGTTACCTCTTTTGTTATTTCTTTGGCATATTGCTCCTCACCTATCTTTGCCATTAAAAGTGAATCTTTATATTTTTTATCAATATGAATCCCACAACACATTTTACTGTTCACCATAAACACTAAACCTCCCATCATCTTCTTAGGGAAATAGTCAACATTTTGTTGTTGAAACCATCTATCAATACGTTCTCCTAGGTACTCATCAAATGCCATTTTAGTCAATTTATTTTTATAACAACCATATTATCAAATCTATACCTTTAATATAATTAAAATACTGATTAGTTAAATCGAAGTGATATATTTTGTATATTGCCTCAAAATATAAGTGTGACTTTTTAGATTATAAACTTTTTTTGACTATGCTACTTCATTACCAACGAAACTTTTTGTTAGGAGTGTTTCTACTCTCTCCGTTATTATTATTTGGTCAGAAGAAAAAATATTGCACAAAGGATTTCAAAAAAATGGAAGGTGATGTCATCATCAAATACAAAATGATATTTGAAGACGACATTAGTGAAATAAGTAAAAAAGATCCTCATTTTGTTGATGAACGTATCATATACTTCAATTCTTCAACATTAGTGAGCAAGTTATCCTACACAGATGTTAGAGCCCAGTATATGGAGAGGCTGACCTACATGGACTTCCTATCGGAAAAAACATATTACCTTAACTCTTATAGAAACAAAAATAAAGGAGATGGATTCTATGTAAGATTCAACGATCCTTATAAAAAAGCCGTTAGAGTAGAAGGTAATGAGAAATATATTGCCGGTTACGAATGTAAAAAATATGAGGTCATTGTACATGGAGAGAAAAAATACATGTATACTACTGAAGCGTTTGGCTTAAAATACACTCAAAATTATATTACAGAGGGTATTGAGTTTTGTATGGAACTCCCTCGCTATAGTAAAAAATATGGCCACTACAGATTGGTTGCAGACGAAGTAACATTTACAACTTTATCAAAAACAGTATACGATCTAGATTTCTACGATATCCTACCCAAAGAGGAATACATGATCGAAAGGAAAAGTATTAAAAACAAGAGTCTCATCGTTCAAAACCACGCCAACGAAAAGATTATCGGATCTAAAGCACCAACATTTAAAAGTACAACAATCGACCATACCACTGTTAACAGTAAAAGCTATAATGGTAAAGTAGTCGTTTACAACTTCTGGTCACTTAAAAACAAGGGTAGTGTACAAGAAGTGATGAAGCTAAATGAACTATATGAGAAATATAAGAACAACCCCAATGTAGTCTTCCTTAGTTTAGCATTAGATAAAGAAGTAGCATTACAAGAGTTTAATAACTTGTATAACTTCAAGTATCAGATCGTGGATAATGCTGGTGAGTATATCAATAAGTTTAAGGTATCGTTATATCCAACAAATGTGGTAGTTGATAAAAATGGAAATTATATTAATTATACAGTGGGCTATAAAAAAGATATAGTAGATCGATTATCATCCAGTATTGAGTTGGCACTACATCCGGAGAGCGTTAATAATGATATTACCAATCATAAGGTAAAACCAAAGGGAAATCAACTTTTAAAATAGATATAAAAAAAGCCGTTAAGAATAATACTTAACGGCTTTTTTTATGATTACCAGTTTCTAGAACTCTGCACTTTTTGGAGCTCTAGGGAATGGAATTACGTCTCTGATATTACCCATACCTGTTACAAACAATACGATACGCTCGAAACCAAGACCGAAGCCTGAGTGAGGTGCAGTACCGAATTTACGAAGCTCTAAGTACCACCAAAGTTCTTCTTGAGGCACTCCCATTTCGTTCATTCTTGTCAATAACTTATCATAGTCTTCCTCTCTTTGAGAACCACCAATGATTTCACCAATACCTGGGAACAATACGTCCATTGCTCTTACTGTTTTCCCGTCATCATTTTGCTTCATGTAGAATGATTTGATGTCTTTAGGATAATCAGTTAAGATTACTGGCTTTTTGAATTCTTTCTCAACTAAGTAACGCTCATGTTCAGATTGTAAATCGATACCCCACTCTACAGGATATTTGAATTTACCTTTCTTGAATGGCTTAGAACGTTTTAATACTTCAATTGCTTCAGTATAAGTTAAACGCTCAAATTCGTTGGCAGCAACAAAGTTTAATCTTTCTAATAGACCAAGCTCTGAACGCTCATTCTGAGGTTTAGTTTTTTGATCTTGAGCATAACGCTGATCTAAGAACTTAATATCGTCAGGACATTGCTCCATAGCGAAGTTGATCAAGTATTTGATCATTTCTTCTGCTAAGTCCATGTTGTCATCTAGATCGTAGAATGCCATCTCTGGTTCAATCATCCAGAATTCAGCTAAGTGGCGAGAAGTGTTTGAGTTCTCTGCTCTGAATGTAGGTCCAAATGTATAAACCTCACCCATAGACATTGCTCCAACTTCTGCTTCTAACTGACCAGATACTGATAAGTTTACAGCCTTACCGAAGAAATCTTCTTTGTAATCGATTTCGCCTTCCTCTGTTTTTGGTGGGTTCTTAAGATCGAAGTTTGTTACAGTAAACATTTCGCCAGCACCCTCTGCATCAGAACCAGTGATGATTGGTGTATGCATATAGATAAATCCTTTTTCGTTAAAGAATTTATGGATACCATATGCTAAAGCATTACGCACTCTATAAACAGCACTCATTGTTTGAGTTCTTGGACGTAAGTGAGCTTTTTCGCGCAAGAATTCTAAAGAGTGTTTTTTAGGTTGTAATGGATATTCATCAGGATCAGCATCACCTAAAATCTCTAATTCATCAACATGAATTTCGATTCTTTGACCTTTACCCTGTGATTCTACAACAGTACCAACAACTGAAATTGCAGCACTTGTAGTTAAACGTTTTAGTAGATCTTCGTCTGTATTTTCAAAATCTACCACCGCTTGCAAGTTATTGATAGTAGAACCATCATTCAATGCAATAAAACGATTGCTTCTAAATGTTCTTACCCATCCTTTTACATTAACTTTGGCACCTACTTCTCCGGATGCCAGCAAGTCTTTAATTTTAATTCTTTTCACTTGCGTGGTAGTTTAAATTTTCAACAATAAAAATGGCAAAAATCTTTGCCAATAAAAATGACCACAAATATATAAAGATTACTCAAGTTTAAGATGATTTCAAGGGATTTAATCCAGATCTGTGGTTAATATTTAATCTTTATAAAGTTATTTAAATTTAAATGATGATACATTGTCTACATTTTGGTCTATAAATTGATACTTTTCATTTAAAATTCATTCTAACACTGAAATATCATGACATTAAGAAACCTTCTTTTCCTTTCCCTACTTCTAAGTTTTGCCTCGTGTTCCAATGAGAAAAAAGCTTCTTCAGAAACTGAAGATTTTGAAGAAATTGATTTGGTTGAAGAAGACCTTAGTACTGTTGATTCAAAAAAATTACTTCTTGAAATAGATTCATTAAAGAATGCCGCTTTTGCATCTGAAAAAATGAAATTAAACTTCTCCAAACAGATTATTGAAGATTTAATTTTATCAGGCGTTGATCTGGATGCATCAAAAAGAAAAGCAGTAGAAGATGCAATTACACAAGCAAATGAAAAGCTTTACAATGATGCAACTTTAGGAGATAATGATAAAATGTTAGCATATGACCATAGCATTAATGATCTAATTTTTGCTTTGAAAGAATTAGAAGCCTCAGTAAATGGCTTTGAACAATACCCCCGCCCTGCCATGCTCATGGGTAGTATTAATGATGCGACATCACGAGACATTTTCACAAGAGGTTATTATAATGGAGCAGTCCAAAAGTGGAACCGTATGATTGTCGAGTATAACGATAAAGTAAAAAAAGAAAACCCTAACATAGAAATTATTGAAATCAGCTATTTCTATGGAGAGGAACCTATTTAATATATTGCCAACCTACTTATTTCAATGAGTAGGTTTATTTTTATACAATTATTTCATGACGTATTTTGAAATTTTTTATAGAATATACTTCAATCCAAAACTTATAAACAGACAACAATAGATACTGATGATTTTCCTGCTATTTTATATAAAAATAGAACCAGGAAACATGAGCAATAACCTAAAATTAAATCATCAGCATTTTGATAATCAACTGAAAAGAATCCAAGATACTATTGGTGGCACCCTATTAAATGAAAATCACTTGGCCGTAGATAATGACAACGTCACTGGCAACTTTTATTACCACACCAATGGCTATATGGATTTCGTCATAAACGATTTAAAAGTAAACCAGGACATTACCATTGAGTTCTTTCACCGAAATGACAAGGATTTCACCGCTCAATTCTTTGGAAACAACCTTCAATATCAAATTTCTGAAACAGAGTCTATTGAAATCTCTATTCCCAATGGCCTATTCATATTCAAAGACACTCAATCTATTGATATGAATTTCAAAAAAGGAGATATTGTACAGCAGGCTACTATATACTTTTCAAAAGATATTTTAAGAACTGAAACGATTGAGTACCTCAAGCAATTAGATAATTTTATATTTCATGAAGGAGATAGTAATCTACTAATGTGGAAGAAATCTATTTATGATACCGTTGTGATAGACCAGGACCTTAAGGAGGAGTGGTATGTATTAAAAATGACGGAATTGAATCTCTTATTTCAGAATCTTATCAGGAGAATCAATGCAAAGGAAGAAAAGAAAATATATACCGATTATGAATTAGACTGTGTATTTAAAATAAAAGATATTATCACTACAGATATAAAAAGTAAACCTGTTGTTTCTGAATTAGCACAAGAATACGGCATTAACTTAAATAAGCTTGAAAAAGTATTTAAACATCTATTCAAGGAAACTGTATACCAATTCTATAAAAAAGCACGTATTTATAAAGTTCAAGATGAAATAAAATCAACCAATAAAGCATTTACCGAAATTGCCTATGATTATGGATATACGGATGTAAACCATATGTCTAAAAACTTTAAGAAAACATTCGGTATTACACCAAGTCAATATAAAAGTGAGGGCTAAAAAAAATCGTTAGCAATACTTAGTATTACTAACGATGTATAGAATCCCGCAATAAATCTTATAAATTTTTCATCACAGGTAATAATACCTTCTCATTTCCATCAATATTATCAGGTACTTTTAGTGATAATATCTTTGCAATGGTTGGATACACATTCACATTTTCAAATGGTTCAATGGATACATTTTCTTTAAAGTGATCCCCTGCCGCATAAAATATGGCATGCATATTCTTGACTTTATAAGGATTGAAACCATGCATACCATTACTTACTCCACCTCTTAAATTTTTAAAAGTTTTTGGTGGAACTGCTTCACAGAAAATTGCGGGTATTCGTACACCTTTAGAATAATGTAACTGATTTGGAGCGGAATCTTTTTTATAAACAACAAAGCCTTTGTCCTCTTGTTTTTTTAGTTCCTGATACGTTTTCTCAATATCAGCTCCCTCTTTTGCATATAACAGGTATTGAACCCCTCCTCCATTTACACATTCAAAATCTTTGAAACGACCAAGGCTTTCTAAAATGATCGCATCATCTACAGCGACTTGTTCCATTCCATGGTCTGATACAATAATTAAATCTATAGGTTCTTTATACGACTTAACAATATCATATAATTGACCAATGACAGTATCTATATACTCTACTGCTTCTTTTGTTTCGTTTGCATCAGGCCCAAATACATGACCTTGAGTATCCACCAATGAAAAGTAAGTAGTAATTAATGTTGGGCGAATAGATTGATCCATATCCAACCACTTTTTAATCTGCTCTACCCTTTCTAAATAAGGTGTTGGCTTATTGTATTTATAATAATAAGTAGGCCGCATTCCTTCTACTCTGGCATCTGAAACTGGCCAGTAAAATGATGCTGCTTTTTGTCCTTGTTGTTCCGCTAAATTCCAAATTGGTGTTCCTTTAAACCACGAACCATCTTTTTTCCCAACACCAATGCTATAATGCTGATTACGCTCAGGGTCAAAGAAGTTATTATGAACTAAACCATTGTTTTGTGGGTACATACCTGTTGCAATAGCATAATGATTAGGAAAAGTTTTACTCGGATAGGATGGTATCATCGATTTCGCTTTTACACCCTCTTTGGCTATTCTATCTAGATTCGGAGTATTGTATTTATCTGCATAGTCAAATCTAAACCCATCAATAGATACCATAATAACGGTATTCTTTTTTTGATTCTGATATGATTGATCTTGACAACTAGAAAGAAATTGAATTGGTATTAAGACTAATAAGTATAATAGTTTTTTCATTCGGTAGTGTAATAATATTAGAGCACAAATCTAATAGATCAATATAAGATACGAATTAGTATTCAATTTCATTATGGAATTATTAATAATAAATTATTTTTAGGCTTGTCTAAATTTTTTCTTTAGCTTTGTATCAAATATTAATTAGTACACTATAAAAAATATAACTACAAGCCATGAAGGCATACATTACTATCATTTTACTTTTCTATACATCATTGTTAATAGCAGGAGATAAAATCAATATCAAAGGACATATCACTTCTGGTAAAGAACATATTCCTTTTGCTACTATCTCTGTAAATGATGGGGCATTTGGAACATCCGCTGATGATCACGGACATTTCCTTCTGTCTTTAGAGAAAGGGAAATCTTATCAAATCTTAGTTTCTGCTGTAGGTTACCAACCACAGGAACTAAACTTTACAGCAAAAAACAACCAGCAAGAAATCCACTTTAACTTAACGAAAGACTTACTTCAACTTAATGAGGTCGTCGTTTCTTCCAACAGAAGAGAACAAAGTAGAAAAGAAACCGCAGCAGTTGTCAATGTTGTGAGTCAAGAAATTTTCGTTGCATCCAGCTCTAAAGTTGTTGCTGATGGATTAAACTTCGTTTCTGGAGCCAGAGTTGAAAATACTTGTGGTAACTGTGGTGCAGCATCATTAAGGTTAAATGGACTAGAAGGGCCGTATACACAGATTCTTATGGACAGTAGACCAATGTTTAGTGGTTTAGTGAGTGTTTACGGATTAGAGCAGATTCCAGTATCTATGGTAGACCAAATCGAAGTTGTAAGAGGCGGTGGATCAGTATTATTCGGAGCTAATGCCATTGGTGGTACAGTAAATATCATTACTAAAGCCCCTCAATTTAACTCTTATGAAGTCGGCACTAACATGGGTACAATTGATGGAAAGTCAAATGACTACAATGCCTACTTCAACACATCAGTTATTTCAAAAAATGATAAAACGGGAGCATATATCTATGGTTCATACAGACACAGAGATGCTTGGAATGCTAACCCTAATGACATTTGGTACAAAGTAGATGATGATGGCAACGCTTATGGCGATCCATTAAAAGATGATTTTTCAGAACTACCTAGACTTAAAACGGCTTCTATTGGTACTAAGATCTACCATAGTTTTAACGACCAGAATAAATTAACTGCTGACTTACGTTATATTCATGAAGATCGTAGAGGTGGTAATAAACTTAATGAAGCTCCAGAAAAGACAGATATTACTGAATGGATCGATATGGGTATTGCCAGTGGTAGTGTTAACTATGACTGGTTCAGTAAAGATAAAAAGACTCACATCAATGCATATTCTAGCTTGCAATATGTACATAGAGATAGTTACTATGGTGCTAACCAAGCACAAGATGGATACGGCTTAACGACAGGAACCACTTATGTAGGAGGTGCTCAGATCAACCAAAACTTTGGAAAAATGTTCAACGCTGACTCTTACTTTGTAGCAGGTACTGAATACATTTATGACAATATTTTTGATAAAAAGTTAGGTTATAACGATAGAAACGATGGACAATATGTTCCAGATGCTCCGGTCTCAAATCAAGAATCTCAAACGGTAGCTGTATTTGCTCAAAATGAATGGAAAGGAAAAAAGCTTTCCGTTTTAATTGGAGCAAGAATGGATTATGTAATGATTCGAGACAATGAAAATCCTGACAACAATAAAGAAGTCCCTTCATTTAACCCAAGAGTGAATTTAAAATACAACATCACTCCTGATATGCAATTAAGAGGTGGATTTGCAACAGGTTTTAGAGCACCACAAATGTTCTCAGAAGACTTACATATTGAGGTTGCTGGTGGACAAGCTGTTAGAACAGTACTAGATCCAGATTTAAAACCAGAAACTTCATTATCATATAATTTAGCTTGGGATTACGAAACTCAAATTGGTTCAGTTCAGACCTATTTCTTATTGGAAGGTTTTCATACTAGAATCAAAGATAGATTTGACAACCAATACCAATACTTAGATGATGGTACTTTAATCAATTACAAAAGAAACTCCACTTCTGATGCAATTGTACAAGGTATTAACGCTGAATTAAAAGTGGCTCCTTCAGAAAAGTTGAATTTCCAAGGTGCATACACTATCCAAACAGCAGAATATGAAGAAGAAAATGGATGGGGTGATGAAGAAACATCTACATCAAAATATATTTTAAGAACGCCGAATCAGTATGGTTCATTAACATTAAACTATAAACCTGCTCAAAAATGGACTACATCTTTAACAGGAGTCTACACAGGCAGCATGCATGTACCATTATTACCTGGTGGTTTTATCAATGGTCAACCTGTTGAAAATGAAAGTTTAATCGAAACTGAGACCTTTTTCGACATGGGCATGAAGGTGTCTTATTTAACGAGATTATCAAAGAATGCAAACATTCAATTTGGTGCTGGAGTGAAAAATATTTTCAATCAAATGCAAGACCAATTTGTTAGTGGTGCTGATAGAGATGCTGCTTTCGTTTATGGTCCAATTACACCAAGAATGTATTTCATTGAAATAAAAATTGGCAATCTATTAAACTAAACCGTATTTCTCATTTCTACTATCAAGGTGTAGGTAGAGTGTTAGCGTAAGCTTTCTCTTTACTTACACCTTTTTCTTTTATCGGTATTCATCCAAAATTCTTCAGGTACATTTTCATCAGCATTGTAATATTCTTACCTAAAAAATACTCCCCTACATTTTCTCACTAGACAAATAATACGCATCAGAAATTAAATATTCCATACTTGAGTTTTCTTGAAAAAATAACTTTACATCCTATCATAACCACAATAAAACTCGATATAGTATGAAGAGATTTACTTCTTTATTTTTCAAAAAACAGATACTCCATCAGCTATCTATCTTGATGGGAGTATTCTTATTAACATCATGTCAAATGATAAATACAGAAAATGATATGGACCTAAAAAAGATTTCATTAAACAATCATTGGGAATTTAAACAAACAGACAAAAAGGAATGGCTTCCAGCTGAAGTTCCTGGAACGGTACACACCGATTTAATAAGCAATAATATCATTCTTGATCCATATTACCGACTAAATGAAAGAGACGTTCAGTGGGTTGATAAAGTAGATTGGGAGTATAAAACCAAATTCACCATAGACCAAAAAATATTTGAACATCAAAAAATTCAACTTCATTTTGATGGCGTAGATACTTATGGGGAGATCTATATCAATAATATATTGATTGGTTCGACAGATAATATGTTTAGAGAATGGGATTTTGATATTAAACCTCATATACACAAAGGCGAAAACACTCTGAAAGTAGTTTTATTATCTCCTATTGAAAATGGTATTAACGCCTTAAAAAAACATGGGTATGGGCTTCCAGCTATTAATGACCAATCTGTAATTGGTGAAGTAGGTAATCAACAAGTATCAATCTTTACTAGAAAAGCAGGATATCATTACGGTTGGGACTGGGGACCTCGATTGGTGACATCAGGAATTTGGAGAGATGTAAATATAGAATACTGGAACAATACTAAAATCGATAACATCTTTGTTCAGCAAAAAACGAGCTCAGATAAAGCGGCATTAAAAGTCTCCACTCAATTCTACAATCAAAGCGAGAACGAACTCACCATCCTTGCTAAATTAGATGGAGAAGTTATCAAAGAAAGTACAATTGCATCCAATTCATTAAGTAAGACTATTTCGTTTGATATCGAAAACCCTAAATTATGGTGGCCTGCAAACATTGGAACACCACACCTATATGAATTATCAATTGAGCTTTACGATGATAAGCAACTTATCGATGTCCATACAGAACGGATTGGTCTAAGAACAATTAAAATTGTTCAAAAAGAAGATGACAATGGGGAAGGGAAAAGCTTCTATTTTGAAGTTAACGGGCAGCCTATTTTTGCTAAAGGAGCGAATTATATTCCTAATGACATATTCCTTCCTAGAGTTTCAAAAGCGACTTACAAACATTTGATCCAATCTACCCTTGATGCCAATATGAATATGCTACGTGTTTGGGGTGGAGGTATCTATGAGAATGATTTATTCTATGAGTTATGTGATGAAAAAGGAATCTTAGTATGGCAAGACTTTATGTTTGCTTGCTCTATGTACCCCGGAGATGAGCAATTTATTAATAACGTTAGACAAGAGGCTGTTGATAACATCAAAAGACTTAGAAACCATGCGTCTATTGCATTATGGTGTGGTAATAATGAAATGGAAATGGCTTGGGCTCCCGGCAAAGATGACATGGGATGGGGTTGGAAACAACAGTATAGTAAAACTCAACAAAAAGAAATTTGGGGTGATTATGAAAAAGTATTTCATCAGCTTCTTCCAGAAGTAGTAGAGGAATATACAGACAATCAATTCTACTGGCGTTCTTCTCCAACTGGAGGTGATGATATAGTTGCTCATTACGAACATAAGTCTGGAGACATGCATTATTGGGGAGTATGGCATGGTGAACATCCATTTTCAGATTTCAGAAAGTATATTGGTCGTTTTATGAGTGAGTATGGCTTTCAATCGTTCCCTGAATTTAAATCAGTAAAGAAATATACAAAGCCTCAGGATTATGATATAGAATCTGAAGTAATGGCTTCACATCAAAGAAGTGGTATTGGAAACCTACGAATAAAAAAATACATGGAAGATCATTATCAAGTCCCTACAAACTTTGAAGATTTTCTATATGTAGGTCAATTGCTTCAAGCCGAAAGTATATATTCAGCGATTCAAGCACACCGAGAGAAAATGCCCTACTGCATGGGTTCATTGTATTGGCAACTGAATGATTGCTGGCCTGTCGCTTCGTGGTCTTCGATAGATTATTATGGAGAATGGAAAGCATTACAATATTTCGCAAGAGAAGCGAACAAAAATACGTCTTTGATTGTCAATTCAGATGATCATCAATTGGAAGTAAAAGTTGCATCGGATATCAATCTACAAGAACCTGTTTTACTTCAAATGGAACTACAGGATTTTGAAGGAAATTCTTTATGGAATCAATCGATACCTCTAAAAGATATAACAGCAAATAAAACATTAAAGGTGTTTGAGAGTAACCTATCGAAAATCATCTCAAAGAATGACTCTCAGAAACTGGTCTTTATTTCTTCACTTTCTTCAAAGAAGACTGAAATTATTGATAGAGATTTACATTACTTTGTGAATCAAAAAGAGTTACAACTCCCAAAACCAGAACTTGATATTAATTATACTGAAGATGATAATGACCTATATATCAGTATTTCAACAAATGCTTTAGTAAAAAATCTATTTATTGAGGTAGACCAAGAACAAATCAAGTTATCCGATAATTATTTTGATTTAATTAAAGGTGAACAAAAACAAATCACTATTACCTCTAGAAAAGGAGAAAAGATTGATCGAACAAAAATCAAGTTTAAACACCTTCAAGAAACAATGAAAAAGAAATCACTTTAAAATATAATTTTGATGACAAAGAGTACCTTTAATTAGGTACTCTTTTTTATACCTTTGAACGAATAAATTAAAGAACATTCTTATCGTTAAATATGAAAATTAAACTTTTAGCTATACTGATAACTACCTCTCTTCTATTTCAATGCACCAACAAAAAAGGAACTAGACAGATAATGCATCGAGAAAAGATGGAAACCTTGATCAATTTCTTTGATCGTAATGCTTGGGATCAGCAATTATCAACTTACTTCTCAGAGGTGGACAATCAAGGAAAGATAGTATCTGATAAAATCTTCACTGTAGCGAGCAGTCGTTTAATTTATGGGTTATCTTATGCATCACAATTTTCTCCTGAGCACCTCGATAGAGCAAAAAATGTAGCCGATTTCCAAATAGAAAAACTTATACAAAAAGAGAATGAGTATTATTCTCATTCATATATCACTAACGATTCTATTGAATCACAAAGCAAATTAGATGTATGGCAACAGGCCTATGGATTATGTGGCCTTTCAGAACTTTACCGACAAACTAAAGATCCTCATTTATTACATACGTTACATAAATTACATCAAGGGTTTATCACTAGGTTCCATGATCAAAAAGCAGGTGGTCTTTGGGGTGAATATTCTTTTAATACTAATGGTGTAAGCGGAAGTAAATCCTTGCAATCTTTAATGTATCCACTTACTGCATATATGATCAACTTATGGATGGCTGATCAAGAAAATAAAGAGCTCTACGAAAACCATATTTCTGAAAACTTGGGCCTTATATATCAAATTGGATGGAACGATAGTACCAATTGGGTGAATGTACAATTTAATGATGATTGGTCTATCAAAAGAAAAAATGATGGTTTCTTAAATTTCACAGTCACACCTGGGCATAATTTCCAGTTGGCAGCACTTCTATTAAGAAGTAAAGATTTTACTTTCCTGCCAGACACAACCAAGGAAAAATACAAAAAATTGGGTAAGAAGATTATTGATATCACATTACAAAAAGACATCTTCCATCATAATAATATTCAATATGGATTTTATTCTGAGGTGAATCCGAATACTTCATTAATTTTGGACGATAGAAAAACTTGGTGGCAACATGCCGAAGCAATTATTGCCTTATCACTTTATGAAGGAAAATATGAGAAAGAACAACAACTTCTTGAAGAGTACTTTTTCAATACCTTTAAAGATAAAAAATATGGTGGTGAATATTTCTATGTAACAAAAGAGGATCAACCTATTACATCAGAACTTAAAGGAAGTATTGGTAAATCTACCTATCATACTATAGAATTGATTAGAATATTAAATGAAAATAAATAATGACAAACATGAAAATGATGCAATTAAATGATGGGAATAAAATCCCTAGTCTTGGTTTTGGAACTTTCTTATCTAAAAATGATGAAGTAAAAGAGGCTGTATTAGCTGCTCTAAACGCTGGTTACAGACATATTGATACAGCTATGATCTACGAGAATGAAGAAGGCGTAGGTGAAGCTATTAAAGCGTCAGGCATCTCTAGAGAAGACCTTTTCATTACTACTAAATTATGGAATGAGGATATTAGAAATGGTAATATCGAAGAAGCGTTAAAAGCAAGTTTAAAAAGACTACAGCTAGATTACATAGATTTATATCTTATTCATTGGCCAGCTAAAGGGTATACTAAGGCTTGGGATGAAATGATAAAGCTACAAAAGTCTGGATTAATAAAATCCATTGGTGTATCTAACTTCAACCCACACCATTTACAAGACCTTGAAGCTTCGGGAGTAGTACCTGTCGTTAACCAGATTGAATGCCATCCTAAGCTTCAACAAAATGATTTAAAAACGTATTGTGAAGTAAGAAATATATTAGTACAAGCTTGGGGGCCTTTAATGCAAGCAGGTTTATTCAAAGATGAAACGCTAAATCAGATTGGTGAAAAATATGGTAAGTCATCAGCTCAAGTTATGCTAAGATGGCATTTACAAAGAGGAGTAAATGCTCTTCCTAAATCTGTAACACCATCTAGGATTGAAGCCAATTTTGATATCTTCGATTTCGAATTATCAGAAGATGACATGTTAAAAATTGCCGAAATGAACGAACACAAAAGAGTGGGTCCTGATCCCGAAACTTTTGATTTCTAAAAAATAACAAAGCCTTACTAAATATATTTAGTAAGGCTTTTATCTATATTGGATTTTAACGATTATACATCCTTTCCTCCATTGCAGCTATGTTTCCTGCTTTGTAATTGGCTTCATCTACCATTCCTCCTACAAGAAAGAGGTCAATTATCCAACCGATACCAAAAACTCCTCCTGTTAATAAGTAAACAATACCAGAAGTAGTTTTACCAAGATAAAAACGGTGAATTCCAAGTAAACCAAAGAAGAACCATAATAAATAGGCTACTATTGAAGATTTCATTTTCTAATGTTATTTAATTTTTGACACTTAATAATAATAACGTGTTTTACCGATCTTGGTTGCAAGAAAAGTAATGTTTCTACTTATAACTCTCTAAATCAAATAACAAAAAAAGGGCTAAACACCTAAGTGCTTAACCCTTCAAATATAACTAAACGTTAAATTAGTTCGTGTAGTCTGTTTCAGAACCTGAGAATACTGCTCTAGAATACTCTCTGTTCAATCTTGCAATGTGAGTGATAGAAATCTCCTTAGGACATACCGCCTCACAAGCTCCAGTGTTTGTACAAGCACCAAAACCTTCAGCATCATGTTGCTCTAACATTGCTAAAGCACGACGCTTACGTTCTGCATTACCTTGAGGTAATACTGCTAATTGAGATACTTTCGCTGCTGTAAACAACATTGCTGAAGCATTTTTACATGCTGCAACACAAGCACCACAACCAATACACTGAGCTGCATCCATAGCCTCATCAGCTACAGTTTTAGGAATTGCAATCTCGTTAGCGTCAGGTACACCACCAGTAGAAACTGTAACGTAACCACCTGCCTGTTGAATTCTATCAAAAGAAGTACGATCTACGATCAAATCTTTTAATACAGGGAATGCAGATGCTCTCCATGGTTCAACAACGATAGTTTCGCCATCCTTAAAAGTACGCATATGCAACTGACAAGTTGTAATACCGTGCTTAGGACCGTGAGGTTTACCATTGATATATAAAGAACACATACCACAGATACCTTCACGACAATCGTGATCAAAGTGAACTGGGTCGTTTCCTTTGTTTAATTCGTTCTCGTTAAGAACGTCTAACATTTCTAAAAATGACATATCAACTGATACGTCGTTAACTTCATATGACTCAAATTTGCCCGGCTTGTCTTGACCAGCCTGACGCCAAATTTTAAGTTTGATATTAATTGTTTTTCCTGCCATGATCTTCAAATTAAGTAGTTGTTTTTTCAACAACTTGTTCGTTGAATTGTTTCAGACAGGTAAGAGGTGATACCACCACTTACCCGATGATTAAATTACTTGTAAGAACGTTGAGTTAATTTCACGTTTTCGAACACTAAGTCCTCTTTCGTTAACTCAGGATCGTTTCCTTCACCTGCATAACCCCAAGCTGCTACATAAGAGAATTCTTCGTCTTTACGAAGTGCTTCACCTTCTTCAGTTTGAGATTCCTCACGGAAGTGACCTCCACAAGATTCTGAACGGTTATGAGCATCAATGATCATTAATTCACCAAGTTCTAAGAAATCCTCTAAACGTAGTGCTTTTTCTAATGTCATGTTCAATTCCTCATTTACACCGATTAATTTCAGGTCTTTTTGGAATTCCTTACGTAATTCTTGAATTAAGCCACGAGCTTTTTCTAAGCCCTCTTTATTACGTGACATACCACAGTATTCCCACATAATATGACCTAATTTTTTATGAAGATCATCAGGAGTTTGGTTACCCTTGATGCTTAATAATTTATCAACACGAGCTTGAGCAGCTTTTTCAGCTTCAGCAAACGCTGGATTAGACTTATCTACCGCTACACCTAATGGTAAAGTTGCGATGTAATCACCAATTGTGTAAGGGATTACGAAGTAACCATCAGCAAGACCTTGCATTAGAGCAGATGCACCTAAACGGTTTGCACCATGGTCTGAGAAGTTAGCCTCACCTAAAGCATATAAACCAGGAACGTTTGTCGATAAGTTGTAATCAACCCAAAGACCACCCATTGTATAGTGTACCGCTGGATAAATCATCATTGGTACTTCATATGGATTGTCGTCTGTGATTTGTTGGTACATATCGAATAAGTTACCATACTTAGCTTCGATTGTTTTCTTACCATCACGCTTAATCGCATCAGCAAAGTCAAGGAATACTGCTAAACCAGTAACACCTACACCTCTACCTTCATCACATACCATCTTAGCGTTACGAGAAGCTACGTCACGAGGTACTAAGTTACCAAATGATGGATATCTTCTCTCTAAGTAGTAATCTCTTTCCTCTTCAGGAAGTTTTACCGCATCAGCAGCAGCGATTTTTGCATGTTTCTCGTCTTTTGGCACCCAAACACGACCGTCGTTACGTAATGACTCTGACATCAACGTTAACTTCGATTGGTAGTCACCATGTACAGGAATACAAGTTGGGTGAATTTGCGTGAAACAAGGGTTAGCAAACTTAGCTCCTTTCTTGTATGCTCTCCAAGCTGCAGAACCATTCGATGCCATTGCGTTTGTAGATAAGAAGAATACGTTACCGTATCCACCAGTACAAAGCAATACAGCATGACCTGCATGAGAATCGATTTTACCTGTTACTAAATCACGAGTTACGATACCTTTAGCAGCTCCATCAATAGTAACAACATCTAACATCTCTTTACGAGTATGTAATTTCACTTTACCAGTGTTTACCATCTTAGATAAAGCAGAGTAAGCACCTAAAAGTAATTGTTGTCCTGTTTGACCACGAGCGTAGAATGTACGGGATACTTGAGCACCACCAAACGAACGGTTATCCAATAACCCACCGTAATCACGAGCGAATGGAACACCTTGAGCTACACATTGGTCAATGATTTCTCTAGACACTTCAGCTAAACGGTGTACGTTTGCTTCACGAGATCTATAGTCACCACCTTTAATAGTATCATAGAATAAACGGAAAACTGAGTCACCGTCATTTTGATAGTTTTTAGCAGCGTTGATACCACCTTGTGCAGCAATTGAGTGTGCACGACGTGGAGAATCTTGGAAACAGAATGCGTCTACATTGTATCCTAACTCTGCTAAAGTTGCTGCTGCAGAAGCACCAGCTAAACCTGTACCCACAACAATAATGTTGAATTTTCTTTTGTTAGCTGGGTTAACAAGCTTTACGTTGAATTTATGTTTTTCCCACTTTTCAGCCAATGGGCCTGCAGGGATTTTTGAATCTAATGACATTTCTATTCTTTCGTTTAATGTTAAATAAATTAACCTTGTAATGTTATGGTTTTAGAGATTAGTAACCTCTGATTAACATCACAACTGGAATAGCTCCAAATAATAATGGAACAATAATAGAGTACGCTTTTCCTAAGAAAGAAATGATTGGCGTGTATCTCTTGTTATTGATACCTAGTGTTTGGAATGCACTGGCAAAGCCATGCCATAAGTGATATGCTAATACAATCATTGCAATAACATATGCACCTACAATCATTGGGTTTTGGTATGATGTAGAAACTACAGAATATAAATCTTTAACGCCATCTTTATCTGGAGTAAGACCTTCTCCTAAATAACCATGCATTACTGCCCAATATTGGCTTAAGTGAACTACTAAGAACACAGCAATTACAGAACCTAATACACCCATGTACTTAGATACTGAAGAACCGTCCTTGTTAGTTACTTCATAAGATTGAGATCCTCTCGCTTTTTTGTTCTGAATCGTAAGAACTACAGCATAGAAGATGTGACCTACAAAGAATAGCTTAAATACATTCGCTAATAATTGTACCGCCGGATTAGAAGACATGAAATGTGCATACGCATTAAACGCCTCTTTATTTCCCATTAATAATGTCATGTTACCAGACACGTGTCCAGCTAAGAATAAGATGAGCAAGATACCTGAGAGAGACATCATAAATTTTCTCCCGATTGTACTACTCAATGACTTTTGCCAACTCATAAAAAATTAACGTTTAGATAAAATATTTGTTTGAGATAGTTCTCTGATTTATTTCATGACAAAATTATATCTCAACTAAACGAGATACAATAATCATGATCATGAGAAGCTTATTTTGAATTAATCTAAACAAGCGAAAATTCGCTTAGGCGGTTAACTATCATTTACATACTTATTCATTGATTTACAGAGATTTAAATAGTTAAAAATTTACACTTATCGCCTTATCAATAGGTTGTTCAAGAAAAATGTTTCCAAAAGAACATAACAAAAGTCATCTTTTTGAAAACGCTAAAAACAAAAAAACGCCTACAAAATTTTCATTTTTTGTAGGCGTTCATCTATCGGTTGCGTGTAATTAATCTAAATCACCTGACCAAACTGAATACTCAGTATAATTACTTAGATCTATTTCAGTAGAAAATATACCAAAAACTGTAGATCCCGAACCTGTCATACTTGCATACTCTGCTCCTTGCTTGTATAAGTCTGATTTGATCTTATCAATCACTGTATATTTCTTTAAAAGGCTATCTTCAAAATCATTTTTCACATGGTCTTTCCAATCTTCAATATTTCCTTCTAAAGTTGCTTTCAATTCAAAGTCTAGTGCTTTAGGAGATACTCCACTATAAGCTTCTTTTGTAGAGATATGAATATTTGGATTAACTAAAACGATTTTCTTTCCTTTTAAAGTCAAATCCAATTCATTGAAAACTTCACCTCGACCTGTTACATAAACAGGTTTATTTTTTATAAAAAAGGGACAATCACTCCCCATTTGAGCAGCATATTCTTCTAATTGCTCATCGGATAAACCAAGATTATTCATCTCATTCAACATTACCAATGCAAAAGCACCATCAGCTGAACCTCCTCCTAAACCAGCTCCAATAGGAATAATCTTATGGAGATGCATTTGTACCGGCGGAATATTAAAGTCTTTATTCAATAAATGGTAAGCCTGTAGACATAAGTTATGATCAGCATTACCTGGAATATCTATCCCAGTACTTTGAAAGGATAATTCTTCAGAGGGTATTATCTCAAGTATATCACTCCAGCCTACTGGGTAGAAACATGAAGCGATATCATGAAAACCATCTTGTCTTTTGGAAGTAATTGCTAATCCTATATTAATCTTAGCGTTAGGATATGAAATCATTATAGTTTGTTACTTGGTTATTTTGTCGCAATAATAGTTTCTTTATTCATGATCAACAAACTTATGATAAAGCCATTTGTTGAATATAATACCAAATAGTATTACCACAGTCCACTGTGTGACTATAGTTGCATTAGAATATACATCCATTACATTCCAGTTTCCATTTTCATCAAACCATGGATTTGCAGAATAGCCTTGTGACATCCACCACCAAATTAAAAACAATCCTATAGGGATATTAATAAACATGGTAAATTTATAGAATACCGTTGGTACTTTAATTGATGAGTCTTTATCAATAAAATCGTCCTTAAACTGTTGGATACCGTTTCGATGTACTGCAAACACAATAAATAAACCCGAAATAAGAAGTCCTAATCCCCAAACCCAATCCTGATTTGAAAAGAAGTCGATACTATATGCCGATGGAAAACCCATTGCTATACACAGAATAGCGGTAATTAAACTTGCTTTATTTCTATTGAATTTTAAATCCGTAAATGTTCGAATACAAAGTTCTATCATACTGATTAAAGAACTGAATGCTGCCATGGCAAAGGCAACAAAAAAAACTACACCTAATAATTCTCCATTTGGAATTTTTGCAAATAACAATGGAATTATGGTAAACGTTAACGCGGTATTTCCTGACTTTAGAAACTCAATCGCTTGTGCATCTGATGAAGCAATAGCAAAAACGGAGGGCAATATCGCGACACCTGCAATAATTGACGCCAGGTTATTTCCAATACCACTTATTAATATATTAAAGGTAACATCTTCTTTCTCTCTAGAATACGAAGCAATTGTCAACATTAAGCCCCAACCCGCTCCAGTACTCCATGCCGACTGTGTTACCGCTTCAATCCACACTTTAGAATTAAAAAATAAATCTACATCTATACTAAACATATAAACTAACCCCTTCGGACCATTTTCAGTTGATAACGCAACAGCAGAAACCAAAAGAATCAGAAACAACAACGATGGGATTAAAATCTTATTTACTTTTTCTAATCCTTGTTGTACTCCTTTGTACAACATGAAAACAGCAAATAGGACACAGAAAATGTGTAAACTAACTGTCCTTAAATTTCCGGTAGATATATTTTTCCAATAATTCTCTAAAAAAGGTTGATTTAATTGTTCTAATAGAGAATTATCTAACACTAAGTTTGTAGATAAACCTACATAGCTTAAACCCCAAGCGGTTACAACAGAATAATAAAATGTGATCCCTAAAGTACATATAGTGATAAAGAAACCCATCCAGGTATACTTTTTTCCTGCAGCTTGGGCAAATGAAGAAATTACTCCTCTCTTAAATTTTTTACCGATTGAAAACTCAGAAAGTAAAATTGGAATGGACCAAATAAATAAAAACATAAACCAAAGAATGATAAATGTTCCTCCATACTGCCCTGCTAATCGTGGAAAACGCCATAAGTTTCCTGCACCAATGGCCATTCCTAACGAAGCTAAAATTACTCCCCACCTACTACTAAATTGCTGGTTGTTTTCTTGATTTGTCATAAATTTAAGTAATTTCATAGATCGACTAGCGAATTGATTTCGACGGTCATCTATTAGATTTCATGAAAGTATAGTTATTGTTTTGTCAGTAATTATCTTTTATCCACCTGCATTTTACAGATTTTATTTATGCTCTCACAAATAAAGCACTATATAAAAACATACATTAGCATACGTTACGGTCTTGCTGGAGCACTATTTTTAGGCATCATGGTATTTGGTATCAATTACTATGACTCAGGTGATGTCACCGCATCAACGACAGCCGCATTAAAACAAAGTGCCTATACATTTATCTTTGGTGGATATGTATCGGCACTCTGTGAAAATTATACTTCAAAAGGAAAATTTTTGATAGGTGTTCTATTACCTTCAAGTATTGCAATTATTGCTACCTATACAGTTCATTCACTGAAAGGAACTCCAAACCCTGAACTTTCAACAATACCTACCATCATATTTGCTCCTTTAGGTTTTCTATTTATTGCTTACAATAAAAAAAGGGAATTAAAGCGATCTAGCAACCCTCAAGCCTAAGAAACCTTGCTTGATATCTGGCATATCGTAATTTCTATAAGCTGGACGACAAAAGTTCTCATCGCTAAGAAATGAGCCACCTCTGTACACTCTTTCTTTTCCATTTTGAACACCTTGGGGGTTCGTTTGCTCTGCTTGTTTGTAAGAGTCAACAGCATAATAATCATTGACCCACTCCCATACATTTCCTTGTAGGTCGTAGATTCCTAACTCATTAGGAAACCTTGTTCCAGCAGTGTGTGAAGTATTATCCGAATTAGATAAGATCCATGCTCTTTCTGGAATATTTTCTCTTCCTAAATTCGTTTTATTATATTTTTTTCCACCACGTACCACATATTCCCATTCAGATTCTGTTAGTAGTCGGTAGTCATTGCCTGTTAATGTGTTTAGCTTTTTGATGAACTCTTGACAATCATTCCAAGAAACATTTTCAACAGGTCTCCCTCCTTTCACATGTTCACTAGGGTTAGATCCCATTACTGTTTCCCACAATTGTTGTGTTACTTCGAATTTACCCACAAAGAAATCACTGATTGTCACATCATGAATTGGCAAAGAAGGATTTTCTCCCGTATCTAACTGAAGGTCCCCTTTTCTATCTCCCATTTCAAAAGTACCTCCTTTAACAAAGATCATATCAAAAGATACATGATCAATCGTTTCAGTATAGTTTTTCTTCTTCTTTTGTGCGTTAGTAGAAAAAGCGGAAAAGCATAATAAAGCTATAATGAGCAGTTTGGATGTGTTTAATATCATTATTGTGAAGTAAATGTTCATCTAAAATACTTCTAAAAGTAATGAATCATTGGCATGATGACATAAAAAAGGGCTAATAAATTTAATATCTACTAGCCCTTTTTAAATTATAATAACTTATTTATGATGTCTACTATTGTAATTCCTTCAGCTTCTGCTTTAAAGTTTCTAACTACTCTATGGCGCAATACTGAAACAGCAACTGCCTGTATATCTTCAATATCCGGAGTATATTTACCAGATAGTATAGCATGACATTTTGCTGCAATCACTAAGTATTGAGAGGCTCTTGGTCCTGCTCCCCAATCTACATACTTATTCGTTACTTCGTCTGCATGTTCAGTATTTGGACGAGTTTTATGAACTAATTTCACAGCATACTCAATTACATTGTCAGCAATTGGTACTCTTCGAATTAAATGCTGGAAATATAAAATCTCATCAGCACCCATCACTCTTTCTACTGTTTTCTTCTCATCATTGGTTGTTGATTTCACTACTGAAACTTCATCCATATAAGAAGGATAATCCAAAATGATATTGAACATAAAACGGTCCAATTGTGCTTCAGGTAACGGGTAGGTACCTTCTTGTTCAATCGGGTTTTGTGTTGCCAATACAAAGAATGGTTTCTCTAATTGAAATTCTTGATTGGCAATTGTCACTTTATATTCTTGCATTGCTTCCAATAAAGCTGATTGAGTCTTTGGAGGAGTACGGTTAATCTCATCCGCAAGAATAATATTAGAGAATATTGGTCCTTTTACGAATTTAAATTTTCTATCCTGGTCCATTGTTTCTGCACCAAGGATATCAGAGGGCATTAAATCTGGAGTAAATTGTATTCTACTAAAATCTAGATCCAATGCTTGAGCCACAGTATTAATAAGTAAAGTCTTTGCTAATCCAGGTACACCTTGTAATAAAGCATGGCCTTGGCTAAATATTGCACTTAGAACAAAATGAACAGTATCTTCTTGACCGATGACTACTTTTCCAATCTCGTCTTTTAATTGCTTATATTTTTGATGTAATGCATCTGCTGCTTCCTTATCAGAAGCAAAACTAACGTTTGATGTCATGTTCATGTGCTAAATTGTTATTCCAGTTCAGGCCTAATTACTAATAATATAAGGGTAGAATGTATTAGAAAGTTTATTAGGCTACGTCTATGTTTATTGAAATTAAAGTATTTTTTGAAATAAAAAAAGGGCAAACGATTCTAATTCGCTGCCCTTTTAAGATTTATTTCAATTCACTTAGAAACTATGTGATTTCAATTAGATACTATCCAATAAATTACAATCATCATATTCTGGATCAATCTCAATGAATACATCATTTTTAGCTTGTTTGATCCATTTCTCTAAAATCTCATTTTTCTGAGAGTTCAATGTAGCTTGTTGTAGCTTTTGATAATCATCTTTTAAATTGGCATAATGCGGAGGCTTATAATTTGAATAATAAATAATCCTTACCGCTTGTTGACCATCTTCTGTACGATACTTTAATGGCTTTGAGGTATTACCAATTTTCATTGTATCAATAGCAAAGAATACTACTGGGTCTAATTCATCAGTGGCCATATATGAAGAACCTGTTACTTGGTTTTTGAAATAACCTGCATTGGCTCTTGTAGGTTGGTCATCTGAGTATAAGTTCACGGCCTTTTCGAAACCTAATGTATCCGATTCTGCAATTAATGTTCTAATACTATCCAAGAATGTAACCGCATCCTGAATATCTTGATAATTTGATTTAGGACGGATTAGAATGTGTCTCGCTCTAAAACGACCACCTCTTCTTTCTAATAATTGGATTAAGTGGAAACCAAAGTCAGACTCAACTGGATCAGCGATTTCATTGGGATCAATTGTTAAAGCAATCTCTTCGAATTCTGGTACAAGTTCTCCTCTACCATGCCATCCTAAGTCACCACCTTTTCTAGCTGAACCGTAATCTTGAGAATATTGCTTCGCAAGAACACCAAAGTCTTCACCAGCTTCGATTCTCTTTTTGATGTCTACTAATTGTTGTCTCGCTTTTTCTTTTTCTGATTCAGAAACTTTAGGCTCTCTAACAATCTGCCCAACTTTTACTTCTGCAGCCAAGAAAGGAATACTGTCCTTAGGAATAGACTCATAATATTTCTTCACTTGCTTTGGAGTAATGGTTACCCCAGCAATAATCTGCTGTTGCATTGTCTGAACGGTCATCTGCTCTTTTACTTGATCGCGAAGATCGTCACGTAAATCATTGACAGATGCACCTAATGTCTTTTCTAACTTTTCCTGAGAACCGGCTTGTAAGATAAAATACTGCATACGACGCTCTAATTCGTCGGCAACTCTTGCATCATCAACTTCGATAGAGTCAATTTGTGCCTTTGCATACATAATTTTATTGACAACCAATCCTTTTAGGATATCACATTTTGCCTTTTTCTTGTCTTTTGGATATTGACCATTTGAAAGCATTTGTTGATACCCTGCCTCTACATCAGAAAGCAGAATGATGTTATTATCAACTTTGGCAATAATTTTATCAACGGGCACTGCATCATCTTGTGCAAAAACAGATGAAGAAAAAAGAACACAAATGATTCCCAGTATGCCTAAAAAGTTAAACTTCATATTTTTATTTAAAACTTACTATTTTAATAGTTTAGCGTCTAAAGAATAATCCTGCTGACAATAAGTAAACTTATTATCTATTTGATTGATCTATAAACTTATGAAATAATCTTCAAGTAGTTATTTTGATCAATCATAATAATTGACAAGTAGTTATTCTTCAGAGATATAAATCTCATAATTATTATTCCTAGTAGCCTCATTGTAAAGTTCATCTTCCAATTGAGTTCTTAATTCTAATTTACGTCGTCCTAGAATTACGTTTCTCACTTGTTTCTGAACAAATTGCAATGGAGGAACTTGGTCAACAATTTTATAATCATCAATTCTGTAGAGGTAAGTATTTGATTCATCACTTACTTCCCAGAATTTATCTCTTTTCAATAATTTCGTTACTTCAGATTGAGATTTCATAAATGGAGTCCCAAAAAGTAACTCATCCAAATCCAACCAAACTGAATCTTCTAAATGAACAAAGTCAGCATAAGCATAAGCAGACGATCTAAGCTTTTCTTGATCTTCCGGTTTAGTACTTTGCATCAACTTTCTCACTTTCTTCAAATCAGGAGCATTGTTAGGATAACGTAAAAAGTTACCACGAACAATGTTTGTCTTAAGGATAAAATCATCAGAATTCTGCTGATAATGTGCCTTAATTTGTTCATCAGTAATAACAGTATCCAAATTTGATGAAATGTATTCTCTTACATATTCATGCATAATTAGCTGATACTTGTATTCATCCAAACGTCTTTGAATATCTAACTTCTCAACATCCACTTGTGATTGTGCCTTCTCAAGTGTAATCGTTTTTCTTACCCAAGCATTCACGTATCTTTCTTGAATATTCAGAGAATCCTTTAGAGACATACGTTCATTGTATAAGCTTTTCAATTCAGTATCATAAAGTACTTTATCGTTTACTTTTGCCAATGCAACCCTAGAGCTCTTGATATTCTCCTCTTCCACTGCTTTGTCTAATACTCCCTTTATTTTATCACAAGAGAAGACACTTAAGCTAATGAACAAAAAACTGAGTTTATAGAAATTTCTCCTAATCATAACGGCAAATTTAATTATTTAGAATTGCCATACATTATACCCGACACACAATACTTGCATTTTGGATAAAAAAATATCTTAAATTTCTTTAAAGTTGATGGTAAAACAAGAATAGAGGTTCTAGAAGGATTATCCACAGCTCAAAAAAAACTTATATATTTGACATTCGAATTTTATTAGTAAATAATAGCTTAACAGCTTCTAAAATATATTTATGAACGCATCCCAGTTAAAAGAATTGAAAGGAAGAGTATCTGATTTAGAAAGGTACTTGGATATCAATGTTAAAAAAGAAACGATTGCTGAGAAGGAAGAACTCACTGCAGCTGCCGGTTTTTGGGATGATCCAAAAGCAGCAGAGGTACTACTAAAAGAGATCAAAGGGTTAAAGTCTTGGGTTGAAAAATTCGAAGAAGTACTTTCTATGGTAGAAGACCTCGAAACTTTATTTGAATTCTTTGAAGCAGGAGATGTTGATGAAGAAGAACTAGACGCAGAAGGCAAGAAAACTGAAGATGCCATTGAAGCATTAGAAGTAAAGAAAATGCTTGACGCGGAGGAAGATGGACTTTCTGCAATGATGGAAATTAATGCCGGAGCAGGTGGTACAGAATCCAACGACTGGGTAGAAATGCTATTCAGAATGTATAAAATGTGGGGAGAATCTAATGGCTTTAAAGTACGTACTGTCAACATCCATGAAGGAGAAGTTGTTGGTATGAAACAAGCTACTTTAGAATTTGACGGTGACTTTGCTTACGGTTATCTAAAATCTGAGATTGGTGTTCACAGAATGGTTCGTCTTAGTCCATTTGATTCTAGTGGAAAGCGTCATACTACATTCGGTTCTGTCTTTGTTTACCCAGTGGTAGACGACTCGATCAGTATTGAGGTTAACCCTTCTGACATCACATGGGAAACTTTCCGTTCAGGTGGTGCCGGTGGTCAAAATGTAAACAAAGTAGAAACTGCAGTTAGATTAAGACATACTTCAGGAATTATTATAGAATGTCAGCAAGAGCGTTCTCAACTTCAAAATAAAGAAAAAGCAATTAAGATGTTAAAGTCTAAGCTTTACCAAGTTGAAGTAGAAAAGCGAAATGCAGAAAGAGCAAAAGTAGAAAGCAGTAAAAAGCGTGTTGACTTCGGGTCACAGATCAGAAACTACACCATGCACCCTTATAAATTAGTAAAAGATATTAGAACAGCAGTGGAAAAAACTGATGTTCAGAAAGTTTTAGACGGCGATTTAGATGACTTTATCAAAGCATATTTAATGATGAATTAATCTTTTTTGTTGTAAAAATAACACTTTTTCAATTTTCAGTGAGATTTATTTGATAAGTCTCACTTTTTTTATACAAATTTACACCGCATATAAACACATATTTTATTCACATGAACGCGACTTCAATTAACTTGGACTTCCTAAAAGAGCTAGGTATTCAAGAAAGAAACCCTGCTTTTTCTACAGGAAGAACATTTGCTACACTTGACAATTCAAGAGAGACAAGAAAGATCTTTTCTCCTACTGATGGGCAATTAATTGCCGAAGTGGAAATGTCAACTCAAGAAGACTTAGAACACATCATCAAAGTTTCTCAAGAAGCTTTTGAATCGTGGAAAGTACTTCCTGCTCCAAAAAGAGGTGAAATTGTAAGACAAATTGGAGAGGCTTTAAGAAAATATAAAGATCCTCTAGGAAAATTGGTAACCTATGAAATGGGGAAAATCTACCAAGAAGGATTAGGTGAAGTACAAGAGATGATTGACATCTGTGATTTTGCTGTGGGACAATCTAGACAATTATATGGTTTAGAGATGAAATCAGAGCGTCAAGATCATAGAATGTTTGAACAATGGCATCCACTAGGTTTAGTGGGAATTATCTCAGCATTTAACTTCCCTGTAGCGGTATGGTCATGGAACTCTATGATTGCAGCAATTGGTGGTAATGTTTGTGTTTGGAAACCTTCAGAAAAAACACCTCTAACTGCAATTGCTTGTCAACATATTCTTCAGGAAGTATTAGAAGCTAACGATCTCCCAGAAGGTATCTTCAGTTATATTATTGGTGATGCAGAAATTGGTGCTAGCATGTCACACGACTCTCGCTTCCCACTTATCTCCGCAACAGGTTCTACAAGAATGGGTAAGAAAGTTGGTGCTGCTGTTGGTGCAAGACTTGGTAAATCTCTGTTAGAACTTGGAGGTAACAATGCACTCATCATTACTGAAAATGCAGATTTAGAAATGGCAGTAAGAGCTACAGTATTCGGAGCTGTAGGTACTTGTGGGCAAAGATGTACATCTACCCGTCGACTTATTGTACATGATAAAGTATACGATCAAGTAAAAGATCGTTTATTAAAAATATATCCTTCTTTATCAATTGGCAATCCATTAGACGAGTCTAAGCTTGTTGGGCCACTGATTGATGAAGATGCTGTTACAGCTTTCAAAGCAGCTCTAGAGAAAGCTAAATCAGAAGGTGGTAATGTATTAATTGGTGGAGAATCGTTTACTGATGAAGGTTTATCCAACAACTATGTTACTCCTGCAATTGTAGAAGCGCAAAATCATTTTGAAATCGTTCAAGAAGAAACATTTGCTCCAATCCTCTACTTAATCAAGTATTCTGGAGAAGTTGAAAATGCCATTGCTATCCAAAATGATGTAAAACAAGGATTATCATCTGCTGTATTTACAAATCATTTATTAGAATCTGAAGCGTTCCTATCATCAGCAGGTTCTGATTGTGGTATTGCTAATATCAATATTGGTACATCTGGTGCTGAAATTGGCGGTGCATTTGGCGGTGAAAAAGAAACTGGAGGAGGAAGAGAATCCGGTTCTGATTCATGGAAAGCTTACATGAGACGTCAAACGAATACAATTAACTACGGTAGAGTATTACCTCTAGCTCAAGGGATTAAATTCGACATTTAATCTAATAATTAAGCGTATTTCTAAAGATTATATTTTTATGATTTTTAGAGATACGCTTTCATTTTCATGACATACTTCCATAAATATTACATCATTTAGTGTGCTATACCTATTAAATTAGAGCAGAATTCTTTGTTGTTCACTTTCATTTAATTATATTGATTAAGAAATTATAGATGCTTAAAAGCAACTAGATATTATCCTAGTAAAGGATTACCTATGTTTCATTAACAAGAATTCCATATAGCTTTACTTTTACCAAATGGCTCAAAAAAAATACTATTCCGTTATGCTGATTGATGACAATGAGATTGACAATCTCATCAATCAAAAAATGATTGAGGCCTCAAAAATCAGTGATAACATTTTTATTCATTCTGGAGCAAAGAGTGCCATTGAATTCCTCCGAAATATCGAAAAGCTTGGAGACATTGCTGATCAAGTATTGCCTGAGTTAATTTTCTTAGATATTGACATGCCTTTAATGGACGGTTTTCAGTTTCTAGACCTCTTTGATCAGTTAAATGAAAAGACCAAAGAAAAATGTAAAATCATTATGTTGACTTCTTCTATTAATCCACAGGATATTAGTAGATCTCAAAACTATAGCTACGTGAAAAAATACGTTAATAAGCCGCTAACTCAGAAAAATTTAACTGCATTAGAGGTTTAATTCTACTTATTATAAAAAGCGAAAGGCTATTTCTTAACAGAAATAGCCTTTTATTGTTGGGGCGCACATTATAGTCTCTTTTAATCTAATTCTCCACTCACATAACGGATAAACTTATCATCCATTCGGATAGATCTGGTTGGAGCGAATATATATGGAGATTTTATCTGAGTATATCTTGTTATAATATTCGATACTTTAGACATTTTGTCTCTTTTTGCTTCTGACATCCCTGTCTTCAACATCTTTAAGAACAAAGTAATCGAAGGACAAGTTTCTTTACCCATTAATCTTATTTGTCTTTGTATGCTATTGGCTAACTGATTAAAGAGTTCGTAATCTCTCATACATACATATTGTAAGGCCAATAAACATTTCACTTCCAAAAAGGCATGAGGGAATTTCTTTAAACTTATTTCATTCAATAAGTTATTTAAAAACCTTGCTGCTTCATCAAACTCAGTAGAATAATAAGCTGAAATTGCTCGATAAACTACATAAGACACATAGTTTGGAATATCATCTGTATCAGGTTCAAAGTCCTCAAAGACTGACTTATTAGATTCAAATAACTCAACATGAGTATCTGTTTGTAAAGCTCTTTGCAACTTTGTCTGAAGGAATTGTGAGGGGAAAGTATATTGATTACTATGCATCAAAAGTGGAACAACATCTTCGTTGACCGTATCAAAATACTTACTCGCCTTACGAAACACTCCATAGTGTGTATAATATTCTAATTTTAAGAACTCAAATACATTATGAAGGTGGTAATAGATCGAATCCATATGGTATTGATCAAAAATCTGATCAATCTTATGGAAAATATCTTCTATTGGTTCATCATCGTCATTTCCTGAAGAATTAAACGCTGCTTGGTTTTCATCTTCTACAAATAAACGATGGAAAATATTCATACAACTCTGATAAACAAAAGGCCTATGCGATTCATAAAGTTTACAGGTATTGTTCATCTCTTTGTTCAATAATTCTAAACCTAATTTGTCCGTTTCATCACCAGTGAAGGCATACACACCAAATTTTTTGAAGTAATCGGCCAGAATATCCTCAATTTTATCAACAGCCAACATATACGCCACATGTTTATTATAAAGCTGTGAATAAGTAAAGTAATCTGGTGAATTAATGTGTAAAAGTTTTAAGGCTTTATATACTACCGTTAACTCATTGGATAAATCGTAATCCAATAATTCCTTCTCTAATTTTTTTAGTGTTACAATAGAAATAGCTCTCTTTTTAGTAAAAACCATTTCATGAATATTCGCTACTTTTTTCAACAAATCTGCTCTAGGGCTTTCCATTTGTTGAAGTAGGTAATCTTCTATTTTTTGGTTTAAGCGGGAACGAAGCGTGTAATATGCATTGGTATTCACATCCAACTCTGACATAATTGACTGGTCAGAAGTTTTCTTCTCCCTCATCGAGGTTAATAAGTAAGCCGATTTTTCAGCATTACTCTCAATTAAGTTATTCTTAATTGCCTCGTAATCTTTCTCAGATAATTGTTTAATGATGTGTTTTAGCCTCGCCATATAATATGTTTTGAGTCCAACCGGGTATCTTTTTCAGAAATGCTTTTATACAAAGTATTTTCTTAGCGGGGTAAGAAATAATAAGAAACAGTAAAAGCAACAAATAAACATAACGAAATCATATCGTATGATCTTCATATAAATATAAGCATTGATTTTGTAAGTTAGTATGTACTATTTTGGGTCTTTTTTGTACATTTTCGGAAAAACACTGATTTCCAGCGTTATTCCTTCCAAGATGATATCCAATTCTTTAAAATATCCAATCCATATTCTGTTAGAATTGCCTCAGGATGGAATTGCACACCATCAATAGGTAAAGTTTTATGCTGAATAGCCATTACCTCATTCTCTTTTGACTTTGCAGTAATAAGTATATCGTCAGATAATTCATCTAAAATAAGCGAGTGATACCTAACCACCGTCAGGTCTTTGGGGATTTTATTGAATAGAGTAGAATTGATATCACATTCAATTTCAGACATTTTTCCATGCATCGGTTTTATTGCCTTATGCACTTTCCCTCCAAAGTATTCTCCAATTGCTTGATGTCCCAAACAGATACCTAATATCGGATGTGTTTTGTGATAATGATCAATCACTTCCATCATATTACCTGCCTTATTGGGTGTTTCTGGACCAGGCGATAAAACAACTGCCTCATACTTGTAAGGTGTAATTTCCTCCAAAGGAGCATCATTACGGACAACTTCAACTTTTTGCCCTAGTTGAGTAAAGTAATCTACAAGATTATATGTGAAGGAATCAAAGTTGTCTAGAAGTAAAATCATTATGTCTTTAATTGAAATTTTATAATTCGATTGCAAAAATAAAAAAGGGAAGCATTTAACTTCCCTTTTCTTTATAAATTTTCTTCAAATAATTCGTGTATCTCTTTACTGTACCTTTTCATACTAGGCATTATGGTACCTCCTGCATCTAATACCCAATCATTTAATTCTAATAATTTGGGATAAACAACAGAGTCTTCTGTAACTTCTTTCGGCAAACCTAATCCAGCAGAATTAAATAAACCTAGAATCACTGACAATGACAAAGCATATTTAAAGCCTCCTAATAAAAGAGCGGCTACATTATCCAAATCATCTAATACTGAATAATCAATTTTATCCTGAAGCCATTTGCCCAATAAATTCAACCCCATCGTTCCTCCAAAGAAAAGAACTACATAGGCAAAGAAGACAGTAGATTTAGGTGTTTCAAAATATGTTTTTGATGAAGAAAAAGCTCCTGCAACACCAAAAAATATTAAGGCAGCTCCAACTACAAAAACTACAGTAGAGATAATCTCTAATAAAAAACCTCTTCTGAAACCCTTATAGGCACCATATACAATCATCCCCGCAAGGAAAATATCTGTTACTCGTATGTATGATGTAAAAAATCCTAAATCTTGTTCCACTTTGAATTATTATCTATTTGACAAATTAAGATAATGCCGCTTTTACTTTTGCTGACACTACTTTCATATCTGCTACACCTGCAAATTTCTTGCCCGCAGCACCCATTACTTTACCCATATCTTTTGGAGATTCTGCTCCAACTTGAGTAATTAATTCTTTTACAGCAGCTTCCACTTCTTCTTCAGACATCTGCTTTGGAAGGTAAGATTCAATTACTGCTAATTCTACTAATTCAGTTTCTGCTAAATCCTCACGACCAGAAGACTTATAAGTTTCAGCAGATTCTCTTCTTTGTTTTGCTTCTTTCATTAGAAGTTTCAACTCATCTTCTGATGTTAAAACACCGTTTTTGCCATCAGCAGTTTCTGCTAACTGAATTTTTGCTTTAAGTTGTTTTAGAGTACCTAAAGTTGCTTTGTCTTTTGCTTTCATCGCAACCTTCATGGCGTCTTGAATCTTCTCTTTTAAAGTCATTTTCTGTTGATTTAATATAATTAAGTCTCATTGGACTATCAAAAACTAATCTCTACACAAAAATAACAACTTATTGCTCTATTACTATCAAGATACATAAATCATTATAAAATCCTATGAAAACCCATTGAATTAGAGTTACCTCCAAACAGTAACCAATATAAAATGATAAACTTTCGGGAATTATGGACGACTATTTTCTAGACTGAGAAAAATAATTTTGTCCTATAAAGATTTAAGATATTTGATTTTTGTTATGAAAGTGTTGAGGATTCTCTCCATTTTTGTAAACTCAAACCAAAAAAAGAACAAATCAATGACACGATTAAGTGTAAATGTAAATAAGATTGCCACTATCAGAAACGCAAGAGGTGGTGATAATCCAAACTTAGTAAAAGTGGCTAAAGATGCTGAGCGTTTTGGTGCTCAAGGGATCACAATCCACCCTAGACCTGATGAAAGACATATCACTCGTCAGGATACATACGATTTGAAACCTGTTGTTACAACAGAATATAATATAGAAGGTAATCCTGAACCAAGGTTTATGGAACTAGTTTTAGATGTTGTACCAGAACAGGCGACGCTTGTTCCTGATGCTGACGATGCTATTACTTCCAACGCCGGATGGGATACTATCAAGAATAAAGAATTCTTGACGAAAGTTACAAGCGAATTAAAAGCTAAAGGTATTCGAGTTTCTATTTTCGTTGATCCAGATCCAGAAATGGTTGCGGGTGCAGCGGCTTGTGGAGCAGATAGAGTAGAACTCTACACTGAACCTTATGCTGCTAACTTTCATAAAAACAAAGAGGAAGCAATAGCTCCATATATCAGTGCTGCAAAAAAAGCAGTTGAATTAGGCCTTGGCTTAAATGCTGGTCATGACCTTGATTTAGATAACTTACAATACTTCCATCAAAATATTGAAGGTTTAGATGAAGTATCAATTGGTCATGCTCTTGTTTGTGATGCCTTATATTATGGATTAGAGAACACTATCCAATTGTATTTAAAGCAATTGAAATAATGGAGTATAAGCACATCATATGTGACTTGGATAATCCTTATCAATCTGAGGATGCTGTAAACAAAGTTATCGACTTATGTTTACAGCATCCTTTCAAAGGGGTGCATGTACCTAACTATTGGGCAAAGAAAGTAATTCGGGATCTTAAGGAAAAAGATATTACCGTTATTAGTAGTATTGGAGAAGCCTCTGGTAATGACCTCACACAGATTAAGTTGTTTGCTCTAAAAGAGTTATTAAAACTCGGTGTAGAAGAAGTGTCTGTAACTATTAATCTTAGTGCATTAAGAACAAACTCAACTTGGTGTAAAATAGAGTTTTTACAATTGACGCAAACAGCACATGAAAAAGAAACTCTGATTACACTTCGATTACCTAAAACAGAAATCAATCAAGACGAAATACAAAAAATTATTCAAGTAGTTAACCATGCAGGTGTAGATTCTATACTCATATCAGAGCAAAATTTACACCACTTAGAAATGGTTCAAAAAGAAATATCAGACCTTGTAGAAATACAAGTTGAGTGCAATAATCAGCAACTTTTACAGAAGTTGTTGCAACAAAACATCAAGGTATTTTGGCAATCTTATGTCAATCTGTCATAATATCGGCAAAGGCACTTTTCTTGATATTGTAGTCATAAAAAATAACAGAAAATGAAACGAACACTTCTTACTACTTTAATTAGCGTATTGAGTGGTCTAGCTGGAGCATTTTTGTACACACAATATATCTACCAGCCGACGCCTCAAGAAGATTTCAGTTTTGCATCCAATGTTATTACTGAAGATACACCTATAATACGATCATCAGAAGAAACATCTTCTTATAAGAAAACTATTACTAACGACATATCATCCTTACCATCATTTGCTGAGGCTGCCTCTGCAAGTACAAAGTCTGTAGTCTATATTGTCACTTATGTAAAAGGCAGGTATAGTAATAGAAGAACATGGATGGAATTATTTTTCAACACACCATCACAAGGTCAATCAGATGTTGCGGTTGGTTCAGGTTCTGGGGTTATTTTCACTAATGATGGATATATCGTCACAAACAACCATGTGGTTAAAGGAGCGAATAAAATTGAAGTGATTTATGATAAAAGATCTTATCAGGCAAAGTTAATTGGTATTGATCCATCAACAGATATTGCTTTATTAAAGATTGAAAAGGACAACCTTCCTGCCATACAGATCGCTTCTTCTAAAGCGGTTAGAGTTGGTGATTGGGTATTAGCAGTAGGAAATCCATTTAATCTAACAAGTACTGTTACTGCTGGTATTGTAAGTGCAAAAGGTAGAAAGATAGGTATTATGAATGATGTATTTCCTATCGAGTCTTTTATACAGACAGATGCAGCAATTAACCCTGGTAATAGTGGTGGTGCTTTGGTAAACATGCATGGTGATTTAGTAGGTATTAATACTGCTATTTTATCAAAAACTGGAAGTTACGCAGGTTATGGCTTCGCTGTCCCTTCAGATATTGTTGCCAAGGTTGTGAATGATCTAAAGAAATATGGAGAAGTTCAAAAAGCATTTCTTGGGGCTAGTATCAAAGAAGTCGATGAAGATATAGCAGAAAAACTTCAATTAACGGATATACAAGGTGTTGTAATCACAAAAATTGAAGGAGGTGCAGCTGAGAAAAACAATCTTAAAGTCGGTGATGTTATTACATCTATCGATAATTTCAAAATTGATTCTGAAGCTGCTTATGATGAACAATTAAGTTATTACGTACCAGGAGATAAGATAACTTTATCAATCATCAGAGAGAATAAAGAAATAGAAAAATCAGTTGTTTTAACGAATATTGACGGAACAACTAATATTTCAGAGAAAAATATCTACGATGCCAAAGAAATTGGTGCTAAATTTACGGCGCTTTCCAAATTGGAGCAATCCAAGCTTGGGCTTTCTACAGGTATCAAAATAGAAGAAGTATCTGACAATGGGCTAATCAAAGAGATGGGTTTAAAGAAAGGAATGATCCTCGTTTCAATTAACAGGTATCCACTTGAAGACCCGAAAGATTTCAGTAAAATTCTTTCAAAAATTAGAGGAAGAGTAATTCTTGAAATTGTCAAAAAAGATTTATCTCATAGGTACTACAGTTATTATTTTTAGATTTAGCATTTAATAAACAAAAACATATTATGTCTAAGGAACACGTAAAAACCCTTATTATCGGGTCAGGTCCTGCAGGTTACACAGCAGCAATTTATGCTTCAAGAGCGAACCTAGCTCCAGTATTATATCAAGGTCCTCAACCAGGTGGTCAGTTGACAATTACAAATGACGTTGAAAACTTCCCAGGTTACCCTAAAGGAATTATGGGCCCACAAATGATGATGGAGATGCAGGAACAAGCTACTCGCTTTGGTACTGATATCCGTACGGGTTTAGTTACTTCTGTTCAATTAAGTGATAATGGCCCTCATACAGCAGTAGTGGATGAAGAAACCGAAATTACAGCTGATACTATTATTATTTCAACAGGTGCTTCAGCAAAATGGTTAGGATTAGAATCTGAAACTCGTTTAAATGGTGCAGGTGTTTCTGCTTGTGCAGTTTGTGATGGTTTCTTCTACAGAGGCCAAGAAGTTGCTGTTGTTGGTGCAGGTGATTCTGCTTGTGAAGAAGCTCACTATTTATCTAACCTTTGTTCAAAGGTTCACATGATTGTTCGTCGTGATGAGATGAGAGCGTCTAAAATCATGCAAGACCGTGTAATCAAGAAAGAGAACATCGAAATTCACTGGAACTCTGAAACTTTAGAAGTTCTTGGTGGTGATGCTGTTGAAGGTGTAAAAGTAATCAACAACAAAACCAATGAAGAAAGTGTAATTGATGTTACAGGTTTCTTCGTTGCTATCGGTCACAAACCTAATACTGATATCTTCAAGGGTCAGTTAGACATGGACGATGCTGGATATCTTGTTACTAAACCTGATAGCACAAAAACAAATATTAAAGGTGTTTTTGCTGCGGGTGATGTTCAGGACACTGTTTACAGACAAGCAGTAACTGCTGCGGGTACAGGCTGTATGGCGGCATTAGAAGCAGAAAGATACTTAACAGAGTTAGAAGACTAGTCTGTATTATCATAGAATAAAACGAAAGCGTTATCATAAAAAATATGGTAACGCTTTTTTGTATTTATCGGGGAAGTAAAAAAATACGTTAATCTCGAAGAATACTTAAGTTAATGAATTGTCTTTTAAGTGTTTCTTTAGTATTGTTGTAAGATCAATATTAAATTTATAAGCAAACAGGATTGATCTGGTTTGCTTAACGATGTAAAGTTACCATGTTTTTAAACTTTAAATTATCAAAACAAAAGACTTCGATAGCTATCACATTTTTTTCACTATGTTTACTTTCAAGCAGTGCTAATGGACAAGGCTTTTTCAAAAAGCTGTTTAAAGGCAAAGAAAAAAAACAAGAAAATGTTGCCATAACTTCATTAAATGAAGAGACAGAAGAGGCTATCTCCACTTTCCTACTTTCAAATGGTGAAATTGCGTGTGCTACAGATAAGGCAATTGAAAACTTACCAACACCCTACCAAAGAATTAATTTGAATTCTACTGAGCAATGCCAAAGTTTAGTAGAGATTCAACCTGGAAAATTTGTTGATGCTGTCTATTTAAATGGCTTCGACTATTATAAAAGTTGGGACAACTGGAATGTAAATCCTTACAATATCTCATCTAAAGTATTATCAGATAGCGTACAGCTTCATTTATATGATTCTACAGCGTCAAGTACGCAATGGGCATACCCACTAGATCAACCACAAAGAGTCACTTCTAAGTATGGTTTTAGAAGATGGAGGTTTCACCACGGTGTCGATGTTAAAGTTGCTATCGGTGATTCTATCCGATCGATGTTTGATGGTGTCGTAAGAATTGCCAAATACAATAGAAGAGGTTATGGTTATTACGTAATGGTAAGACATAAAAATGGTCTTGAAACTCTTTACGGCCATATGAGTAGATATATAGTAAGAGCAGGTCAGGAGGTTAAAGCTGGTGAAGTAATTGGACTCGGCGGCAATACTGGTAGAAGTACCGGACCACACCTACATTTTGAAATCAGATATCAAGGTTATGGGTTTAACCCATCTGATATGGTTGACTTTGCAAACCAAGAAATAGATATCCCTGCAGATTTTGACCTCACAGCGAAAAACTATGAGTTATTAATTGAATCGAAGAAGAGTGTTTATCACCGTATAAGACCCGGAGATTCGTTATGGAAAATCAGCAGAAAATATGGTACTAGTATTTCTAAAATATGCAGACTTAACGGCATGTCGAAGAGAACAACATTACGAGTTGGTCGAACCTTAAGGGTAAGATAAGACTCAATAAAAAAGCCATCGTATTCATCTACGATGGCTTTTTTATTGATTATTGATTAGGCTTATAACCTCTTTCCTTCATTAGATAATGCAAAACACCATCCTTTAACCCTACTCCTGGAACAATGATCTTCTCGGCTCCAGCAATATCCATTACATTTGTATAAATTCTTGCCGCAGGGATAATAACATCTGCCCTATCTTCATTGAGCCTCAGTTTCTTTACTCTTTCTTCAAAAGTAAACTCTTCCAACCAAGCTCTAATTTTCCTAAGCTCGGATAGATAGGTAATCTTATCTTCACTCTTCTTTTGCTTCGAAAGGTTAAAAAGCTTATTAATATTTCCTCCAGTCCCAATGGCTATAACTTCTTCCTCTCTGTTAAAATAAGGTGCAGACGACTGCTCGTACCAATGGCGAATAATATCAAACATGTTTGTACGTTCTTCTTTGTTCAATTTACGTACACTACCCATCTTAAATGATCTAGATGCTACCTTAGTTTTATGTCTGTATAGATTCAGTTCAGTACTACCTCCACCTACATCAATATGAATTACATTTCCCATTGGGATATATTTTCCTAATGCAAGTGAGATCATTTGAGCCTCTATAGAGCCATCTATAATGTCTACACGCAAACCATCTTTATAGTATACTCTTTCTACTATTTCCTTTCCATTACTTGCTTCTCTCATTGCAGAAGTAGCACATGCTATATAATCATTGACTTCATAAAGATCGAGTAATGTTGCGAATACTCTCATGAGTTTAACAAACTTCTCTTCTGTTGGTCTTAAGATTTTTCCAGCATTAAAAACATCTGTTCCTAAACGCAATGGAAATCTCATATAGTCAATTTTTTTAAAAACTGTTCCGCCAGTTTTACCTTCATGTGTTGTTACAACTTGAAAACGAATGGCATTCGAGCCGATGTCAATTGATGCTAATCTCAAAATAAAAAAATCTAGTTGTAAGAAATGTTATTAGTATTACCTGTTCGACTTATTAGTATTAGTCGTTTAAACCGGTTGCAAAATTCACACCATCTCAAAAAAATATATTCTTGAGGTGAGGTTTAACATAAGAATACAAAAAAAGAGGTATCGTTTCGGATACCTCTTTCTTATTTATAAATAAAGATTACTCAGAATCTGATATTACATAGATTCGAATGATTTCTCACCATGGTAAGCTTCATCAATACCTTCTTCTTCTACCTCAGTAGTAACACGACCACCTTGAGTAAGTAATGCAGACAATTTGAAAATTACAAATGATGCCGCACCAGAATAAACAATAGTTACAACTACAGCTTTTAACTGTACTAATACTTGACCAGGGTTACCATATAAAGCACCTGCTGCTCCATTTACATCGGGGTTAGCAAAAACACCTGTTAGAATAGCACCAACAATACCTACTAAACCGTGGATACCAAATACATCTAAAGTATCGTCGTATCCTAATTTCTCTTTCAATTTCACTACACCGTAGAAACCAACTGCACCTGAAATTAAACCAATAGCTAATGCACCTGATACATCTACATAACCAGAAGCAGGAGTAATACCTACTAGACCTGAAATCACACCAGATGCTGATCCTAATAATGTTGGCTTTTTCTCTTCTGTAAACCACTCTAATAATAACCATCCAATACCACCTGCAGCAGCTGCAACGTTAGTTACCATCATAGCATTTGCAGCAATAAAATCTGCAGCTAATTGTGATCCACCATTAAAACCAAACCATCCGAACCATAAAAGTGCAGAACCTAATACCATCAATTTAATTGATGATGGCTTATTTGATTGTTCACCACCATGTGATAAACGATTTCCAAGCATTAAGGCTAAAACTAGGCCTGAAATACCTGCATTAATGTGAATTACAGTACCACCTGCGAAATCTAACTCGCCATCAGTACTTAAAAATCCACCACCCCATACCCAGTGGGCAATTGGAGAATATACTAAAGCTACCCAAAGTACCGAGAAGATAATCCAAGTAGAATATTTAACTCTTTCAATGATTGAACCACTTACTAATGCTACTGCAATGGCAGCAAAAGTACCTTGGAACATAATAAATAAGATTCTAGGAATTGAGCCTTCAACATCTGTAATCTTCACATCTGCTAATAAGAACGATGTAAAGTCTCCGATATATGCATTACCTTTTCCAAATGCAAGACTATAACCGATGATGACCCAAACTAATGTACCTGTACAAAATGCTGTATAACTCATACCAATGGTATTCAATACAGTCTTACGTTGTGCTAATCCTCCATAAAAAAGTGTAAGACCAGCTGGAGTCATCAACATTACGAGAGCTGTAGCAACCAACATCCAAGCTGTATCACCAGAATTGATAGTACCATCCTGTGAAAAGCCAAGTGTAGGCATAGCCAAAATAGCCACTAATAACGCTAATTTTTTAGCGTCAAAGTTTTTTAACGAAATCATAATTTAAATAGGTGAGTGTGAGTAAATTTATAATTTATTGTCACAAATTTAATAGAATGACAATTAAAACTCCAAATTTTACAACAAATAAAAAAATAACAACGGATTGAAATTAATCTAAACAACCGTAAAAACATTAATAAAAATACTTATCAGGTTCTTTTTTTAAGCAAATCGCAAGAAAAAATATTTTTTAGATAAAATTAAAGTCAAAAAAATGACTTAACAATAAAAAAAGACCCTATTCCGTAAGAATAGAGTCTTTTTTTTTAATTTCTCCTGTCAAAACCAGCTACTTTTTAAGGTGCAAGTCTAGATTTCAACCATTCACCTTGTTCGTTTAACTGATATTGGATTCGATCATGTAATCTTGAAGGTCTGCCTTGCCAAAATTCAATACGTGTTGGTTTTATTGCAAAGCCCCCCCAATGTTCGGGTCTTGGGACATGTGTAATAAATTTTGCAGCATATTTAGCAAATCTTGCTACAATAACATTTTTTGAATCTATTTGGCTACTTTGCTCTGATGCCCACGCTCCTACTTTGCTTTTATATGGTCTAGAAGCAAAATATTTATCAGACATTTCAGGAGATACTTTTTCTACTGTTCCTTCAACACAAACCTGTCTTTCTAATTCAGGCCAGAAAAAGTTCAACGCTGCTTTTTTTGTTTCTTGCAAAGACTTCCCTTTCCTACTATTATAATTAGTATAAAAAACGAAAGCTTTGTCTTCAACACCTTTTAATAAAACTGTTCTAGATGAAATACTTCCTTCCTTTGACACAGAAGCTACATTCATTGCTGTTGGCTCATGCACTTCAGCACTAATTGCTTCTTCTAACCAAATTTCAAATTGTTTAATTGGATCATCCAAAACATCAGATTCATTTAGATCTTTCTTTGAATAATCTAAACGTATGTCTGCAATTTTTGACTTCATGATATACTATTATTTGCTTGTCTCTTTTACGCCACAATATAATGCTGCAATACGATTAGCACATAACTCTCCATCCATTGCCGCAGATGCAATACCTCCTGCATAACCTGCACCTTCTCCACAAGGAAACAACCTTTTTATCTGAGTATGTTCACAAGTTTCTTTTTCCCTTGGAATTCGAACAGGAGATGATGTTCTACTTTCTACTCCTACAATTTGTGCTTCATTTGTCAGGTAACCTCTCATTTTTTTACCAAAATCTTTGAAGCCAAATTTTAAACGGTGTGCAATCGCCTGAGGTAAAACATCCCTCATGTCTACTGATAACAAACCAGGCTGGTAAGATGTTTCGTTTAAATCGTTAGAAACTTTACCATTTATAAAATCACCTAATCTTTGTGCTGGAGCAACTTGAGTACCCCCTGCTACTTCACAAGCTTTTCTTTCAACTTCCGCTTGAAATTCCATAGCTGCAAGTTCTCCATACTTCTTAATATATGGACCGAATTCATCATCATCAACACTGACAACAATACCTGAATTGGAGAACTGGGAATCTCTTCTCGAAGGCGACATCCCATTTACCACCACTTCTCCTGGTGCAGTAGCGGAAGGAACGATAAACCCACCTGGACACATACAAAAAGAGAATACACCCTTCTTTTGACCTTTGTATCCAACTTGAGACACTAAAGAATAAGCTGCTGCTGGCAGGTATTCTCCACGGTCTCTATCATCTAAATGGTATTGAATTTTATCTATTAAACCTTGAGGGTGTTCAATTCTAACACCTAAAGCAAAAGGTTTTCTCTCTATTTCTACTTCTTTTTTCTGAAGAAGTCTAAAAATATCTCTTGCCGAATGTCCTGTTGCTAAAAGAACTGCTTCTCCTTCAATTTTATCACCTTGTTGGGTTACAACTCCTTTTATTTCATTTCCAGAAATATTAAAGTCTTCAACTCGAGTTTCAAAATGTACTTCACCTCCAGCATCTAAAATACTCTGACGCATTTCAGCAATCACCTTAGGCAATTTATTTGTTCCAATATGTGGATGAGCATCTATTAAAATTTCTTCACTTGCTGAGTGAGCAACGAAAATTTCACAGATTCTCCTAAAGTCTCCCCTCTTTTTTGATCTTGTATACAACTTACCATCTGAGTAGGTACCTGCTCCACCTTCTCCAAAACAGTAGTTTGAATCTTCGTTGACGATATTCTTTTTATTGATATTTGCCAGATCTCTTCGTCTCTTTTGAACATCATTACCTCTTTCAATAATGATAGGCTTAATACCTAATTCTAAAAACCTTAATGCTGCAAATAAGCCTGCAGGACCGGCTCCAACAATGACCACCCTTTTAGCATCACTAACGTTTGGGTAATCTTTTTTATAAGAGATATTTAATGTAGGAGACTCATCAACAAAGATTTCAGCTTCAACATTTACTTTCACTTTTTTCTTACGAGCATCCACAGACCTTCTCGTCATACGTACAGTAGCGTTGGCTTCTCTGTCAACCTTTTCCTTTTTAATTACATATGATTTAAAGTTATCCTCATCGAAAGCTACATGTGGAGGAACAACGTATTGTGAAACTTTTTTCATTAAATGGATGATATTTATTCTTCAACAAACTGAATGCTACAAAATTATACAATAAGAAGTTAGGAAGTAGCACACAAAAGATCATTAACAAAAAAAGCAGGCTATATCATTAGCCTGCTCCCTTATTAAATTAACAAAGTACTATTAGTTTACTTTTTCGGATAACTCTTGTACTTTTTCATAAGCATCTTTTCTACCAGCTTCAAAAGATTTTTTGTAAAGTTCTAAAGCTTCAGCATAAGTCGCTTTCTTTTTCTTTGGAGCTAATTTTGTTCTATTTGCAGCTTCTTCAAGTGCTTCAGCTTGAGCATAATATGCATCTGCCTCCGTCTTTTTCGCTTGAACCATTAACTCTTGAATTCTATTTTTCTGAAGAGCAATCTCTTCGTTATTTTTTTGAATTTCAACTTCTTGATCTGACAGTTCTTTTGCTTGTAAATCAACTGTCTTAATCAATGCTTTATTTTCTGACTGTAATTTCTCAACTCTCTCTTTTAGATCTGCAATTTCTTGTGTCTTTTGATCCAGTTGTTGTCTCAGTTTTCTGATTGTATTTGCATAAGCACTATTTTTTGCATTTGATTTTGCTAAGCTTGCTTCCATTTGTTCCATGCGTTGCTCAGACTCTTTCATGTATGCATCAATAGCTCTAATTTTCTCTTCATATGTTTTTCCAGAAATACCTTTCTCCATATCGATATATAAAAGGTTTCTAGAAACATCGATTGAATCAATCAAAGCACCTACTTCGTCTAATGTTTCCGCAGCGGCCTCAGCTCTAGCCAAATCTTCTTGCAGCTTTGCATTTGCAGCTTTTAATTGATCATTTTCTTCTTGTACACCACATGAAGAAAAAGTAAATGAAGTTGCTGCTAGAACTAAAAATAACTTTAATGTATTATTGATTTTCGATTTCATAAATATTAATCAGTTCAAATTTCGCTTATTAAATGTTACGACAAATGTAAATGCTTTTACAATAGTATCAAAAATAGATGATTCAATTCGTAATTTATAATGAAATACTAACTATTAATACATCCATTTTACAATACTTTTACATACATTTGCATTTGAAACAAAACAAACAACCGGGCGATTGATTTTTGTACCATTAATCCTAATTAAACCAAAGGATACTTTTTTTATTGACGTCATTTATCATTCCTAAATGAAAAAAACTAAAATTCTTAGAGTGATTGCAAGGTTAAATGTCGGAGGACCGGCAATACATACTGTATTATTAACCGATCAAATGAATGATGATCACTACGACACTAAATTAGTTGCAGGGCATGTACCTAGTAATGAAGGCGACATGTCTTATTTAGCTAAAGAAAGAAACTTAAAGGTCCACTACTTAAATCACCTTCAGAGAGAACTTTCTCTTAAAGATGATTTAAAATCCTTGTTTGACTTATTCTTAATAATAAGAGAATATCAACCTGATATTATTCACACACACACCGCAAAAGCGGGCTTTATTGGAAGAGCCGCAGCTATAGTCGCGAACTTTTTTTCAAAAAATAAGGTTAAGTCTGTACACACTTTTCATGGCCATGTCTTTCATGGATATTTTTCGCCAATGAAAACGAAGTTGTTTTTAGGTATAGAAAAATTTTTAGCAAAGTATACAGATACTATTATTACAATTACTGAAAAACAACAGGAAGAAATACTTAACCTGGGCATTGGAAAAAAGGCTCAACACAAAATGGTACCTTTGGGGTTAGACCTCAAAAGGTTTTACACTAACACTAATAATAACTTTCTACATGATGAATATAACATTCCAAAAACCTCCAAACTTGTAGGGATCGTTGCAAGGTTTACACAGATTAAAAATCTAAAAATGTTTATTAGAGTTGCCAAACTAATTAGTAATGAAAAAGATGATGTCCATTTTTTCATGATTGGTGATGGTGAAGATCGTGACATGCTTGAAAGCTATGCAAAACAAGAAAATATCGATCATAAGATTACATTTACCGGATTTTTAAAGGATTTACCTAGCATTTATGCCAGTTTGGATTTAGTTTTGCTTACTTCTAACAACGAGGGCTCACCAGTATCAATTATTGAAGCTATGACATCTGGCACATGTGTGGTTTCAACCGCTGTTGGTGGAGTTCCAGATTTGTTTTCTTCTTTTGGTAAACGCTACTTAGTTGGTCCCAATGAGGACGAGGCAATGAAAAATGCCGCTGTTAGAATATTAAGCTATGAAGATGATAAAAACCTGTTTATCAGAGAACACAAAGAATCTACTTATCGTAAATATAACTATGATCGTCTAGTCAGCGATCTAAAGATGACTTACAAAGAATTAACATGAATCAGTCAATATTATTGCTCAGCCTAACTTTTGGTGCCATTATATCGTTTATTGTCACCAGAATTTTGATTAAGCAAGCAATTAAGTACCAAATAGTAGACAAACCTAGAGCGGATCGTTTTCATACAAAAACAACAGCTTTAATGGGTGGAATTGCTATCGTAGTATCGTTTATCGTTGTGGCAACTTTATTACAACTACTACCAATAGCATGGTCTGTTATAACATTATTAGGCACTATAATCTCTATTTATCAACTATTTAATAATAGAAGAGTTAGAGCTTATATCTCTTGCGTAACTACAATTATTGCAGGAGTAGCCACATTATTTATCCTTTATGGAGAAAATGTATTCGATCAGAAAATAGCTTGGCTCTTTACAGGTGCGATGATTGTTTTCTTCACAGGAACATTTGATGACAAATCAAAAGCAATGGAACCAAAAGTGAAATTGTTTTTCCAAATTACAGCAGGAGCAATAGCTATTTTAATTGTTGGCACTGCCAATTTCTTACCTCCTATAATTAGTGAAGTTTTTACATTTTTCTGGATCATTGGGGTAATTAACGCACTGAACTTGATTGATAACATGAACGGCCTATCTCCAGGTATTGCTGCATTTACAGCACTTGCCTTCGGTCTGTTTTCTATCGTGTTATTCAACAATCACGACACTGCATTACTAAGCCTTGCACTGGCAGCTGTACTGTTTGGTTTTTTACCTAACAACTTCCCTAATGCAAAGATTTTCATGGGAGACTCTGGCAGTATGTTCTTAGGCTATATTTTATCAATGCTTGGAGTAATGCTTTCTTGGGAGACTACTTCTATTGATATTTCAATCATTACACCAATTTTATTATTGGCATATCCGATTTTTGATGTAACATTTGTTACAATTAATAGAATCAGATCAGGAAGACCTATTTATGTTGGAGGAAAAGATCATTCTTCTCACCTGCTAGTGAAATATGGGTTTTCTCCTAAATATGCAGTAATGATGTTGTATGGATTAAGTATTATCACTTCTTTCATTACGTATTACATCAATACACTAGACTTAGGTTATGCAGCAACAGCAGTCTCAATCATCCTATCCACTTTCATCATTTTAGGTTTTATACTCACAAAATTACATGATAAAGAGTACATGCCCAGTGAAGAAAAAGAAGAAGTTATTGCAGGACAAGAAATAGAAGATATTACGAACATTACGAATATCACTCCTAATGTTTCTAAGAAATACAATAAGGTTCAATAATACCACTTATTGAAAAATAATAATTTAAACCCATCAGTAATGTTTCAATAACTTACTGATGGGTTTTTCTCTTAATAGAGAATTATTAAATACAAAAAAGCCTTGTATCTTTAGAGATACAAGGCTTTTATATTTTATAGGACAAACTTTGAATTACTTCGCAGCTTGCTCATTTTTTGCTGTTAAGAATTCTTCGAATTTAGCAAGATCCACTTCCTCAGAAGTAAGAGCTACTTTTTCTTTTGCTGCAGCGAAGATTTTCTCGTTGTAAACTTGCTCATAAGTTTGCTCGAAGTACTTACCGTTTTCAGCTGATAAGTAGTTTTGTACGAACTCACCCATACGCTCGTCCTCATCACCCATGAAGTTACCGAATTGAGCTTTGATTTGAACTAAAGCAGCTGCTTCAACATCTTCTTTCTCAACTTTTACTTCTGAAGCTTCAGCAACTTTATCAGAGATTGCTCTCCATTTTACTGCTTCTTCGAATTTAGCTAAGTTTTCGTCGATTTCTTCCTCAGTTGCCTTAGGGTTGTTTTGCTTGTAAACTTTCTTTAATAACTCAGCAGGTAAAGCAATAGTAGTTGCTTCAACGATTGCGTTACGAACGTTTTCGTTTGTTAAGTTATCAATTGCTTGTTGGTTTACTTCAGCGATTGTTTTCTTTAACTCAGCTCTGAATTCTTCTTCGTTAGAAGCTTTATCAGGACCGATTACCATGTTAAAGAAGTCAACATCTAATTCTGGCTCGTGGTTACGAGTAATTTTTGTGATTTCGATAGAGAATTGACCTACGAAAGACTCTTTATCTTCAGTACCTAAGATAAGACCTAAACGGTTGTCATCCTCATACATTGAAGTGATGTCTAAAGTAACTACATCACCTACTTTTTTACCTTCGAATTGAGCAGCGATACCTTCAGCTAATTTATCGTCTAATTCAAAAGCTGCACCTTCTTTAGAGTACTCTCCTTCTACAGCTTTGAAAGTTGCAGTAACTAAATCGTCTTTTGCAGCTTCTTCAGCATCTTTCTTTGTAGGGTAAGCTTCTTTTAACTTAGTGATTGTACTTTCAACATCAGCATCAGTAACAGTCAAGTTAAAAGTATCTGCATTGATCCCTTCTAAGTTTAAATCAAACTCAGGAAGTAATAATTCAAATTCTACAGTTTGCTCAGCACCTAATTGTTCTGGAGTGATGAAATCACCTTTGTACATTGGTTGGAACAATGGCTTAACATTGTTATCCTTTAAGTAAGTATCCACAGCTTTTCCAACAGCTTCGTTGAAAGTATCCATTTTTACTTGCTTACCGTACATTTTTTCTACCATTGACATTGGTACCTTACCCTTACGGAAACCTTTCATATTAGCACCTTTAGCGTACTGCTTTAATTTGCTCTTATACTCAGGCATAAAATCAGCTTCAGCAACATTTACTGTAAGCAAACCGTATGAGTTCTCTTGTTTATCTAATTTGAATTCCAAAGTTTTATTATTTTTGGTGTGACAAAACTCTTAATTATTTTACCGAAATAAGGGTCAAATTGATCACCTATTTCAATATTATTATCAAAAGAGAAGTAAATATCTACCAAAACTAAGTTGGAGTACCTCTACAACCCTTCTACTTAAAAAGCTATTCGATCAATGATTTAACCATTTGAATTTCAAGTGATTTACACATCCATCAATAACTAATTCAACCATAAACAAAACACCTAAATTAGGTATTTTAATTTAAAGCGATGCAAAGGTAATCAACTCGTTTTGAAAATCATTGATGTTCACCCAAAAAAATGTAAACAACTGTTACATCTTTTTTTAAATCTTATCTTTGCTTTCTTTATGATCACTATACTTTTTTACCTATTTTTATAGTTCTTAGACTATTTGTATGGTAACAATAATTTGTTTGAACATTTGGAGATGAAGATCGACTTAGAAAAAGAGAGGATGGAGCTTTTAAAAATGTACGGTAACTTACTCCGTAAAGCCCGACCTTTTTTAAATGATCCAGACGATATAAAACAAATCAAAAAGGCCTTCCTTTTTGCTTCTGATGCTCATAAAGACATGAGAAGAAAATCTGGTGAGCCTTTCATATATCATCCCGTGGCTGTAGCCACAATTGCCGCAGAAGAAATCGGCTTAGGTACCACTTCAATTATTTCAGCTTTATTACATGACGTAGTAGAAGATACAGACTATACGTTAGAAGATATTGAAGAACATTTTGGCGAAAAGGTAGCCCTTATTGTCAATGGTTTAACTAAAATATCTGGCGCCGCACAAAAAGGCGGTTCACTACAAGCTGAGAACTTCAGAAAAATGTTACTGACAATTTCTGAAGACGTTAGAGTTGTTCTTATTAAAATCTCAGATCGACTACACAATATGCGTACGTTGATCTCGATGCCAAAAGACAAACAACTTAAGGTAAAAGCAGAAACTGAATACATTTATGCTCCCTTAGCACACCGTCTTGGTCTTTATAATATTAAATCTGAATTAGAAGATTTATGTCTAAAATATTCAGATAGAAATTTATATGATGAGATCTCAAGAAAGTTAAAAGCATCTGAAGAAGCTCGCGAACACTTTACGAATGAATTTAAGACTCCACTTATCGAAACTATGGATAAGCAGGGGTATAAATACACGATTAAATCAAGAACTAAATCGATTACTTCTATTGCAAATAAGATGAAAAAGCAACAAGTACCTTTTGAAGAGGTATTTGACTTATTTGCTGTAAGAATTATTTTCGATGCTCCTAGACAAGTCGAGAAATCAACTTGTTGGCATATCTATTCTATTGTCACCGACTACTATACACCCAACGTTAGTAGATTAAGAGACTGGATTAGTGTACCGAAATCCAATGGTTATGAATCATTGCATACTACTGTAATGGGACATAATGGTCACTGGGTAGAAGTACAAATTCGTTCTAAAAGAATGGATGAAATTGCCGAAAAAGGTTACGCAGCACACTGGAAATATAAAGAACAAGGAGAAGCTGATTCAGAAAAGGGTATTGAGCAGTGGCTAAATGAAGTTCGTTCTCTTATGGAGAATGACAAAGTAAATGCCGTAGAATTCCTTGATGATTTCAGAACTAGTTTATTTAATAAAGAAGTCTTTGTATTTACACCAAATGGCGATTTAAAGGTATTCCCTCAAGGTTCTACAGTTCTTGATTTTGCTTTTGATATTCATACTGAGGTTGGAGCAAAATGTCTTGGTGCCAAGATTAATGGTAAGCTAGTACCATTAAGTTATCAGTTAGAAAACGGCGACCAAATAGAAATTTTGACTGCCAACCAGCCTAAAGCTAACGAGGGTTGGTTAAAAATTGTAAGAACTTCTAGAGCTAGAGCAAAAATAAAATCTCACCTAAAAGAAGACCACAAACGTGTAGCGCTTATTGGTAGAGAAATCATTGATAGAAAATTCAAGCACCTTAAAATTAAATACGATGATAAGGTTGCTCAGCAATTAAGAGACTTTTTCAGTCTTAACAGTGAAACTGATTTGTATTATCAGGTTGGCGAAGGCATCATTGAACACAAGGAAATTAAGAAGTTCAAAGATCACCTTGATCAAACTAACAATGTTAAGAAGAAAAAGATGGTTCCTGACTCTGCTAAAGAGTTCAAGAAGAAGATTAAAACGATTAGAGAAGATGACGATGAATTAGTCATTGGTGAGGATATGGAAAATGTCCACTACTCTATTGCTAACTGTTGTAATCCAATTCAAGGGGATGATATCTTTGGTTTTATTACTATTAATAATGGTATTAAAATCCACAGAACAAACTGTCCTAACTCTATCGCTATGATGGCCAATTATGGTTATAGAATCATCAAAGCTAGGTGGGCTTCAGAGAAAGAATCTTCTTTTATTTCAAAAATTGCTATCGAAGGTACAGACAGAATAGGCTTAGTCAATGACGTTACGAGAATTATCACAAGTCGTATGAAAGTAAACATACGTTCGATATCAATAGATACTCAAGATGGAATTTTTAAAGGCAATATTGAGATTTCTGTTAAAAACCTTAATGAGTTCGAAAAGGTAATTAACGAAATCAGTGAAATTGAAGGAATTATAAGAATCACGAGAAAAGATTCCTGATTTTTTTCTTAAAAACCTTACGCCACAATGCAAAATAAGCATTGTGGCTTTTTTTTTGCCTAAAACAAAGTGTACTAATCGAGCAAATTCTAGCACTTAAGCAATATTATTGTTAAATTGCTCGTTATAGAACCGATAATCAGTGATTTAAACTAATTATCATCTGAGCGATGCTCAGATACTGTAATAACTACATTTTTATAGCAACCTTTTTTGGCTTTCTATATTTTTTCATATACATCATGAAAACAGGATACCTAGACCAAGCTTTATCGATATACCAAGATCTTTCGAGAGCTTTAACGATCAAAAGCCTTTGCCGCAAAATCTTAGATACTGTCAATTCGAAAACAGTTGCCGAAAGAACCTCGATTATTATTAAGTCTGGGGATAACTTTATATTGAAAGCATCTCAGAAGAGAAATAGTGGTGACACAATATTCCAAGAAGGAAATGATTATGCAATGGACCATGATTTACCATTGAGTGTATTGCATCAGATTAAATCTCCTAAGAATGTTATTGTCGTTGATATTAACAAGGTAAACGATAAAGTAAAAGCTGAAAGGTATATCAAAGAGAATAATATCTCTTTCCTTAACTTTATTCCATTATGGAATGATGATACTCTTATTGGCTTTTTGATGATTGAACAATATCAGAACATCAATACGCCATCTGAACAAATTAAGTTTTTACAGGTCTTGGCTCCTCAAATTGCTATCTTATTACAAAATGCTGTAGCAATTGAAAGTTTTAAAGGTGCAGAAGCTACCACTGTTGAAGAAACTCCTACAACACCAAGTACTTCTGAACCACAAGAAGTACAAAAACTAGACAGTTTCGCATTAAAAACAATACATGAAATCGGTCAGATTATCGCATCTACCGATAGTATTGAGAATATGACTGAAACTGTATTTGAAAAGATAAACACAGTTTTAGATGCCCAAACTCTAGATATCGGACTTGTAAACAATGAACGTCACCGTTTAGAGTTTCCTGGTACCTATGAGGATGGTGAACGTCTTCCTTTCAACTATTGCAAATTGGACGAAGAAAACCGTTTGGCTACAATTTGTTTGAAAGGGAATAAAACAATCCATATCAACGATTTTGATAATGAGATCCTTTCTATCATTCCAGATTATAACCTAAACGCTCCAAAACGTGTAGGTAAGAAAGTAAACTCTATCATTTATGCGACAATTCAGTATAAAGGTAAACCTGTAGGTGTATTTACAGTACAAACTGAAAAGTTAAATGCATATTCTAAACAGGATCGTTTACTTATCGAAGGTATTAGTTCGTATATCGGAATTGCCATTGATAACCTAAACCTGAATAAAGAAAAGCAAAATCAAAATATTCGTAGTCAAGAGCAAGAGGAAGAATTAACTCAAGCGTATACTACACTTAAAAACCTTGGTGAGATTGGACAGGACATTACTTCCAACCTTTCCATTGAAAGAATTGCAGATACTGCATACGAAAGTTTAAATTCAATGATTGATGCTCCATTATTCTCAATGGGTATCTATAATAAAGCAAGAGGAGTTCTTGATATCTCAACGAATATTGAAAATGGAGAAAAATTACCTCCTAAAACCATTCGTTTAACTGATAATAATAAGCTTTCAGTGATTTGTTTTAAAACATTGAAAGAAATTATCATCAATGACTTTATTTCTGAGTATAATCAACATGTACCAAATACAGAGCTACCTACTCAGGATTCCTCTAAACTACCACAATCATTAATTTATATTCCTCTAATTGGTAAAGAAGGTACTTTAGGATTTATTACAATCCAGAACTACCAATCAAATTCATTTGATGAAAGAGCGTTAAACTTAATGAGAAACATTGCCATATATATTGGTATTGCCTTGGATAACGCCCTGACTTATGAAGGATTAGAGGAAATTGTAGCTGACCGTACTGCTGAACTACAAAAGCAAAAGCAAGAGGTCGAAGCCAATAGAGACCAAATTGAGCAATCTTATAAAAACGTACAGTTATTATCAGAAATTGGTCTTTCGCTTTCATCAAGTTTAAGTACAGAAAGTATTATCAAAACAGTATATGAAAATGTTCAGACACTGATTGGAGGTGATGCTTTCGGTTTAGGTATATACAATCACAGAAAACAGCAAATTGAATTTAGAGGTGCAATGGAAAAAGGTAAAGAGCTACCTGATTTTATTCACTCTATGTCTGATGATACTCGTTTATCTTCTATCTGTCTGAAAAGAAATGAAGAGATTGTTATCAATGATATCACTAAAGAAATCTATCAATATTTAGATTCTCAAGATGAAGTACCTACTGTAGGTGAAATGCCTCAATCAATTATCTATATTCCTATGAGAGCCGAGGATAAATTGATTGGTGTAATTAGTTTGCAAAGTTTCAAAAAGAATGCATATACAGAACTTCATGTAGATTTACTTCGAAACATTGCCATTATCTCAGCAATTGCCATTGATAAAGCAGGAACGTATGAGAAAATCGAACGTCAAAAAGAAGAATTACAAGTAACTTCACAAAAAGTAACTGAATCTATACGTTATGCGAAGCAGATTCAAAGTTCAATTCTTCCTAACCGTACATTAATACGTCAGTTATTACCGGATTCGTTTATTTTCCATAAACCTAAAGATATTGTATCTGGTGATTTCTTCTGGTTCTTTGAGCATGATTCAAGAGTATATATTGCAACTGTTGACTGTAATAGTAATGGAGTACCAGGAGCCATGATGAGTATCATTGGTACATCGTTATTTAGAGAAATCGTAGAGATCCAAGGCGTTGTTTGTCCTGGTGAGATTCTTAAAGCGATGAACGAGCGTATTGTATCACACTTGAACCAAAACCACTCTGAAAACACTGATGCTTTAGATGTTTCTCTTGTAGTAATGGATAAGAGCAAGAAAACTTTAGAGTTTGCTGGTGCTAACACCTCAATGGCTAAAATTAAGGATGGTAAATTCTTCCTTATCAAAGGTATGCCTATTTGCATTGGTGGTGAATACAATGAAGAAAAATTCAATGAGATTGAATATAAGAAACATACATTCGACTTAACTGAAGATGCTACTTATTACCTATTCACAGATGGTTACCAAAAACAAGTAGGTGGTGAAGAGAAAGTAGAATTCGGTAAGGAGAACTTCTTAAAGTTATTATTCAGTAATCATAAAGAAGAAAAATCTAAGCAAAGAACAGCTATTCGTCGTGCCTTTAACGACTGGATGGAACATGAGTTGGTTCAAACTGATGATGTTTTAGTACTAGGTTTTAATCCAACATTGAGCTAAGAAATTAGATATAAAAATAAGGGGCAATACTTAATGATATAAGTATTGCCCCTTTTTATATTATAAGATGATTATGCTTTCAAAGCTTGTTTGATATCAGCAATTATATCATCTACATGTTCTAATCCTACAGAGATTCTGATTAATCCTGGAGTAATTCCTACTGCTAATCTTTCCTCTTCTGATAATTTTGAGTGAGTTGTTGATGCTGGATGCGTAGCAATCGTTCTTGTATCTCCTAAATTAGAAGATTTAGAAATCATTTTTAAGCTATTCCAGAATTTTTTACCTGCTTCCACTCCTCCTTTAACTTCAAAAGATACTAAAGCACCACCTAAACGCATCTGCTTTTTTGCCAGCTCATAATGCGGATGTGAAGGTAAGAATGGATATTTCACCAATTCTACTTCTTCCATCTCTTCTAAAGCTTTTGCTACGGTATGAGCACTTTCACAATGTCTGTCCATACGAACAGATAACGTTTCTAAAGACTTAGAAAGGATCCAACCATGGAAAGGAGATAATGCCGGCCCTGTATGACGAGACATAAATTTCACCTTTTCGAGCGTTTCCTTCTGTCCTAAGATTGCTCCAGCTAATACTCTACCCTGTCCATCAATAAATTTTGTTGCCGAGTGAGTAACAATATGAGCTCCCAATTTAATTGGATTCTGTAAGTAAGGTGTTGCAAAGCAGTTATCTACATTCAGTAAAACACCATGTTTATTAGCAATTTTTGCTAAAGCTTCGATATCAATGATATCTAATGCTGGGTTAGATGGTGTTTCGATAAAGATCATTTTAGTGTTCGGTTGAACTGCCTTATCAAAACCTTCTAAATCATGAATATCAACATATGTATGAGATACTCCCCACTTTGGTAATAACTGCGTTAAAATTTGGTGAGTTGAGCCGAATAAAGATCTTGAAGCAACGATATGATCACCTTGACTTACAAAAGAAGCAATACTTAAAAACATGGCAGCCATACCCGAAGAGGTAGCAATACCAGCTTCAGCACCTTCTAAAGAAACCAGTTTATCAATAAACTCATCGTTATTCGGGTTAGAGTAACGAGAATAGATATTACCTTCTACTTCATCAGAAAACAATGCATTTGCATGATCAGCATCCTCAAAAGTAAAACTTGACGTAGCATAAATCGGCACTGAGTGCTCTCTATTGTGAGAACGCTGTGTTTGTTGTCTCACAGCAATGGTCTCAAAGTTCTTTTCTTCTTGGCTCATGATGAGAAAATCTTTTTGATTGTAAAATTTGTCAGTAAAGTTTAGATCGCAAAATAAACTATTCTGCTATCACCTCAAAAGAGTGAGTAATAGTTGCTGTAGATTTTACCATTTCTGCAACAGAACAATACTTTTCTACTGCTAAACCAACTGCTCTCTTTGCTTTTGCTTCATCCACATTACCAAATAACTTGAAATGAACATGTACTTTTTCGAAAGGAGCAGGAACAGCATCTTTACGATCGCCATCAATAGAAATTTTCACATCTTTAATTTCCTGACGTTGTTTTTTTAAGATATGAATAAGGTCGAAAACTGCACATCCTGCTACTCCAGTTAAAACTAATTGCATTGGAGAAAAAGCAGAACCTTCACCCATACCATCCATTTTTCCTTTACCTGCATCAATATGTAATGTATTCCCTTCTTCAGAAGTTGCTTCGAAACGCACACCTTCATTCACTCTTTGTAATTCAATTTTCATAAGTTTGTATGTTTTTTATTCGCCTAAATTTGTTCAATTATAAAAGGTTTGATAAAATTACGAAAATGAAACTAAATTAGAGTACTATGAAAAGTATTACTGTAGAAGAACTGAGAGAATTACAAGAATCAGGCGCAGACTTCCAACTAATCGACGTACGTGAAGACTATGAGTACGACGAAGCAAACCTTGGTGGATTACTTATTCCTTTAGCAACTGTTATCGATGAAGCAGATCAAATCGACAAGGATAAAAGAGTAATTATTCACTGTCGTAGTGGCAAGCGTTCTGCTAACGCTATTGCTGCTTTAGAAGGTATGAAAGGCTATACAAACCTAGAAAATCTTGAGGGTGGTATTTTAGCGTATATCGACGCTTTTGGTTTAGATGACTAGATCATAAAAAATCATCACTTTTTTACGATATTTGCACCGGCTTAATTGAATTAGGTCGGTTTTTTTATTGTTGACATTTACCAAAATCAATCCATATGTCAGATTCATTATCAGTAGTCATTTTCCAAGGAACAGAATCAGAGTTCTGGCCTGCAGTTATGCAAATAAGAAAAACTGTTTTTGTTGATGAACAACAAATTGATATTTCATTAGAGTTCGATGATATCGAGGTAGAAGCCTATCATTTAATTGTTTTAGATAATGGCAGACCTGCTGGTGTGTGTAGATTTTTTAAAACGGAGGAAGGCTATAAAATGGGTCGTTTTGCCGTATTAAAAGAATTTAGAGGCCAAGGAATTGGTAATGCATTAATTCAAGCCTCATTATCTGAAATTGAAGATATTGCCGAAGACGGTTCAAAAATTTATTTACATGCACAAACATATGTAACTAAATTTTATGAAGAAGAAGGTTTTAATATAGAAGGAGATGAATTTATGGAAGATGGAATTCCACATGTTTTAATGGTACAAACCATTTAATCAATATCATTTCTTGGAGTGGGAACTATTTACATCAAATAGTTCCTTTTTTTGTGTATTGACTTCTTTATTGACAGTATAGAACAAACACCTTTTATATCGTTTGCTTTGTTATGTTATCGATAATTCAATTTTCATCAATAAATCCCACTAACAATTTTTAACAAAAGTTAATTTTAAGTATATTGTAGCAACCACTATAACAATTCATACTGTCCGTTATATTTTTTATGAACAACACTACTAACACCCCTATTATTGACCACTTACAAAAGAAAAAGAAATACATGATCCAACTTTACTATTTAATGAGTGGTTCGTTCATTTTTCTATTCTTTTCTTGGTTAGTTGTATGTATTACAAAAGGTACATTTCTATTCGAATATCTTATTCTCTTAGTGATACCTATTGGCTTGTATTATATGCATAAAAGGATCAATATTATTGATGATGAAATCCTAAACTTAAAAGATTAGTAATTTCAGAGTACTTTATTTTAACAGAATAATGTACTCTTTTTTTTACCCAATGATTTTTACTGCAATCATCTACATAAACACAAAAACCTATGCTAACTATTGAAAAACAATAATTTACCAATTCTCTACTGTTTTTTACCAACCATTCCTTTTTTCATGCTCTACTTTTGTCATGTACTCAATCGGAGTACAAATTTAACAAATTGACAATTGAATATTTTATGTAAAGAAGTAATAGCTTTTTTATAGAAATACCAGTAATCAACATCGTTAAATTAAATCGAATCAGGTGTGAAACATATCATTACTTAGAGTGTGAATCATCTTAATTTTATTACACAAAATCATCAAAACAATGAAAAAAGTTACAGTATCTGCAACACAAACAAGTTTTACTTGGGACAAAGAAGATAACCTTAGAAAAGCAGAAAAATTAGTTCGTGAAGCAGCATCAAAAGGTGCTCAAATTATCTTATTATCAGAATTATTTGAAACTCCTTATTTCTGTTTACAACCAGATGAGAAACACTTTGAGTTAGCAAAACCTGTTGAAGAAAATGCTGCAGTAAAACACTTTCAAAAAATCGCAAAAGAATTAGAAGTAGTTTTACCTATTTCATTTTATGAAAGAGAAAACCATGCAAGATATAATTCAATCGCTATTATCGATGCAGACGGTTCAATTTTAGGTGTTTACAGAAAAACACACATTCCTGATAGCCCAGGTTATTTTGAAAAATTCTTCTTTAACCCTGGCGACACTGGATTTAAAGTTTGGGATACTCGTTATGCGAAAATCGGTGTAGGTATCTGTTGGGACCAATGGTTCCCTGAAACAGCTCGTTCAATGGCTTTGATGGGTGCTGAAGTTTTATTCTTCCCGACAGCGATTGGTTCAGAACCTCAAGATCCAAACCTTATCTCAAAAGATCACTGGCAAGCAACACAATGCGGTCATGCTGCTGCTAATGTAACTCCAGTAGTTGCTGCCAATCGTTTTGGTAGAGAAACTACTACAGACGTTTTTGATAAAGATGCTAAAGAAGTGGGCATCACATTTTATGGTTCTTCTTTCATTGCAAATGAGCATGGACAAAAAGTAGAAGAAGCCGGACAAGATGAAGAAGCAGTATTAGTACATACTTTCGACTTAGACGATATCGAAAAAACTCGTACTTCATGGGGTCTATTCAGAGATAGAAGACCTGAATATTATGAAGTAATTACGTCTAGTGATGGTGTTCACCCTAATAAATTCTAAGATCATGTCAACATTATTAAATTCTACTCCGAAAAAAGACGGTTATTATATGCCAGCAGAATGGACTGAGCATGAAAGAACTTGGATGCACTGGCCAGAACGTACTGATACATGGCGTATGGGTGCGAAGCCAGGTCAGGAAGCATTTGTTAAAGTGGCAACAGCGATCGCTGAGTTTGAACCTGTAACAGTATGTGCTTCTAACAACCAGTTTGAGAACGCTAGTGCAATGCTTTCACACCCTAATATCCGTGTTATTGAGCTAACTCAAGATGATGCATGGATGCGTGACTCTGGTCCTACTTTTTTAGTAAATGATGAAGGTGGACTGAGAGGCGTAGACTGGAAGTTCAATGCATATGGTGGTACTTACAATGGTTTGTACGCCCCTTTTAATCATGATGATCAAGTGGCTCACAAAGTACTTGCCATAGAAAATGCTGATCGTTACAGAACTGAAAACTTTGTAACAGAAGGTGGTTCAATCCATACTGATGGAGAAGGTACAGTAATGATCGTTGAGGAAGTATTCATGAACCCTGGTAGAAACCCTGGTTTATCAAGAGAAGAAATGGAAGACTATTTAAAAAATTATTTAAATGTCGAGAAAGTTCTTTGGGTACCAAGAGGAATCTATAATGATGAGACTTCTGGACACATCGACAATATGGCGTTCTTTATTCGTCCTACAGAAGTTGTTCTTGCATGGACAGATGATAAAAATGATCCTCAATATGAGCGTTCACTAGAAGCATACAATTACCTTACTAGTGTAACTGATGCAAAAGGTCGTAAAATCACAGTTCATAAATTACCAGTTCCTTCACCAATGATAACAACAGAAAAAGATGTTGAAGGAATTGATGTTTCTGAAACTGCTAAAAATCGACAAGTTGGTGACCGTTTAGCTGGTTCTTATATCAATTGTCTGATCTGTAATGGTGGTGTCATCTTACCAAAATATGGAGATGAAAACGACGATGTGGCTGCAAAAATCTTACAAGACTTAATGCCTGATCACAAAGTTGTACAAGTAGAAACAAGAGAAATTCTTTTAGGAGGTGGTAATATTCACTGTATTACACAACAACAACCTAAAGTTTAATCAAATATAGGTCATGAGTGGTATAATAAACTGCTCATGGCCACCATCAAATCTTTCAACAATTCATATTCATTGAGAAGTTAATAACAAACCAATATCTCTCTTTTTATCAATCAAGCATCTCTCAATTATTCAATCAACATTCATTTGTTCAATTGTTAATTTCTCGTTGAAAACATATCATATATGAAAAAATATATTTACCTCATCGTGTCCGTACTTCTAATGGCATTTACTTCTGTGCAAGCACAAACGACAGAAATAATAAACATTACTGAAGTACAACAAGTAGCCAATACTCCTGCTTTAAATAGTGGAGATACTGCATGGATATTAGTATCTACAGCTCTTGTTTTATTTATGATGTTACCTGGCTTGGCATTATTCTATGCTGGGTTGGTACACAAAAAAAATGTTTTATCCATTCTGATGAATATCTGTGTCATTACAGGTATTGGATCATTATTATGGTTCGGTGGACTCTATAGTCTTGCCTTCTCAGGTGATGGAAGCTTTGTGGGAGATTTCCACAAATTGTTCTTAAATGGAGTAACAGCAAACAGTCTTCATGGGAGTATTCCTGAACCATTATTTGCTGTTTTTCAAATGACATTTGCTGTAATCACTCCTGGTTTATTTATTGGTGCATTTGCAGAAAGAATGAAATTAAAAGCAGTTGCATTGTTTTCTGCACTTTGGTTAATTCTAGTTTATGCTCCAGTTACTCACTGGGTATGGGGCGGTGGTTGGTTACAACAAATGGGTGTAATTGACCTTGCAGGAGGTATTGTCGTTCATGCTACTGCTGGTATTGCTGCTTTATTATTAGCCGTTTTAATTGGCCCTAGAATTAAAAATAAACATTCGAAAAAAGCTCCATACAACATTCCAATGGTAATGATTGGTGCATCGATGTTATGGGTAGGTTGGTTTGGATTCAACGCAGGTAGTCAATTACATGCAAATGGAGCCGCTGGCATGACCCTACTAGTAACCCATTTAGCTGCAGCTGCTGCATGTATCACTTGGGTAGTACTTGAATGGGCTAAGAACGGTAAACCTACATTAATTTCTATTGTTACAGGTATGATTGCTGGTTTAGCAACAGTTACTCCTGCATCTGGTAATATTGGTCCAATGGGAGCTGTTATCATCGGAATAACTGCAAGCTTAGTCTGTTTCAACATGGTAGATGTTGTAAAAAAGAAATGGAAAATAGATGACGCTTTAGATGTATTTGCTGTACATGGTGTTGGTGGTATCCTGGGTACTATTATGGTTGCTTTTTTAGGTACTGAAATGTTTGGAGGCCATGGAGTAACTGACGTAATCAGTCAATTAGGAGTACAAGTAACAGCCTTAGTGGCTGCTGTATCATGGTCAGCATTAATGACATTCTTGATCGTCAAAATATGCAAATCAACTGTTGGGTTTAGAGTCTCTGAAAAAGTAGAGGAAGAAGGTCTAGATATCGTTGAAGTTGGAGAATTTATATAATATGTTGTTTTGATTGAGAAATTTTGGGACTCAAGGAGATCCTGTCTTCTTGAGTTTATTCTCTCAAAACCCATGTATTTTATTATAAAAAAAGAGACAAGATTTTAAATTAAATCTTGCCTCTTTGTATTAAGAATAGAAAATAAAGTTAAGCCTTTATTTAACTGTTTAAACCAACTCTCTTACTTTTAAAGAAGATCCATTTTGTTCAATCACTTCAACGGCTGTTCCTTTAGATATAAAACCTCCTTCTGTGGTAGCATCGTAATAATTATCTTCAATTTTAACTTTGCCAGATGGACGTAGAACAGTATGCGCTGTACCAGTTTGACCAATATAAGATGTACCCAAAAAGTCAGCAGAATATCCTTGATCACTATCCATTTTTTCTGATAAACCCACCTTCGCAAAAGTAGGGGAATCAACAATTTTATGGGCAAAAGCAAACACTCCTATACCTCCAATAAAAACGGCTGCAAGGACACTAATCAGTGAAGTCATGATTCTTTCTGGAGCAACAAAAGTGAAATCAAGAAAATCATTATCCAACATCACTAATGTTAAGCCGAAAATCATAAATGTTATCCCAGAAATACCCGTGATTCCGAATCCAGGTACGACAAAAACTTCGAGTAGAATTAATAGAAAACCAATACCTATTACGATCAACTCCCAATTAGCTGCCATACCACTTAAATAGTAAGGCACTAAATACAGAATACCCGCTGTAATTGCTGCAGCTATTGGAAACCCAATACCTGGAGACTGTAGTTCAAAATAAATTCCGCCTAGAATAATTAAGATTAAAATACTACTTACTGCTGGGTTCAAAAAGATAGAAATAATGTTTTCAACAGATGATGGACTATATTCAACTAATTCATAATTACTAATACCATTTCTTTCCATGATTTCTGGAATTCCAGTTACTTCTGCTTCACAAAAACCATGTTCCAATGCCTCAGCAACTGTAAAGGTTATTACTTCGCCTTCTTCAGAAATTCCTTCAACAACCAAATCCTGATCTACCATGGCTTCTGCGATCTGAGGATTTCGACCATTTGTTTCTGCTGTCGATCTCATCATAGATCTCATATATGATTGGTATTTATCAGGAGCCGCTTCACCTGAGCCTCCCATCACAACAGTAGCTGCTCCTATATTTGATCCAGACTCCATATAAATAGAATCACAAGCGATAGATATTAATGCTCCTGCACTTGCTGCATTTTTGTTGATAAAAACATATACCGGTTGAGGATAATCTAAAATAAGTTGTCTTATTTTATCAGCATCGTTTACTGCTCCCCCATAGGTATTCATATTGATGATTACATAATCTGCTTTATTTTTTGTTGCTTCTTCTAAAGCTAGTGATACCTTTCTTGATGATCTTGGGTCGATATCTTCTCTAATTGGAAATTCAAAAACTACAGGAACGTTTTCCGCCATTACTGGATAGAAAACACACATAAGTAATAGCCAATTCAAGGAAGATTTGATAAATGTTTTCATTGTTGTTTTGTTCTGATAGGTATTAATATACTTAAACGAATAAAAAATCGGTTCTGTTTTATCTCATTCACAAATTAACGAATTATCTAATCGAATCTCATTTATGATTTGATATAATCTATGAATTGGTGATCTTTGACCCACTTTTTAATTGAATCGTAAAGCATAGATGCAAACAACAAGGTATAATTTCGAAGCTCATGGGCAGGTTTGGAGAGTGATGTATGACGAGAGTATTTCAACTCTATTAGTAGAAATGAGAGATCCTGAAAAAAAAGAGGTTTCTTTTGCTGCCTTAAACCTATATTCAGGTGATGTACTTTGGGAAGGATTACAAATGGATGAGTCTTGGTGGGTAACAATGGCAGGAGTAAAAGACGGTATGCTATATTTTACACATTTTGCCCCCGACAATCGTATGCCTACGGTTCAAAAATTACAGAAACTGGATATTCTTCAAGCACTAATTATTGAAGATAATGTTGAAGACCCGAAGGATATCAGCAGTGCTAAAGATGTATCATCCCCCGTAATTTACCCGATTGATTCTGAACACCACGCTACCCTCAAAAAATTCTTAGAATCTAAGGATATTCAAGTAGCCGATAGTGACATTCACTACATGGAAACTACTTCGGAGATCATTTTTGCGTATTTGGTTAAAAATGAAGAAAAACTTCAAAGAAAAATATTAATTTGTGATGTTGAAGGAAACATTATTTTCAAAGATGCAATGGATTCTGTTGTCAACGAACAAATTATGGACAGCTTCTTTGTGATCGATAAAATGCTTCTTTATATTAAGGAAAAAGAAATTTTATGTGGTCTACCCCTTGACAAAACCATATAGCAAACCAAAGCAATAACATGAGAAATTATTTTTATATTCTCTTTTTTTTACTGAGTTGTCAAACTTCATTACTTTTTGCTCAAAACATTACTACTCACACTGTACAGGCAGAAGAAACGCTGTATTCAATATCAAGAAAATACAATGTATCAGTAAAAGAAATTACTACCGCCAATAACATCCAAGATAATGTAATTAAGATTGGACAAACGTTGACAATACCTGCTAAAGATGTACAGAATACCGCAAATTCTTTTCATCAAGTAGCTGAAGATAATGCAAATACCAAGGCAGTATATTTACCCGAAGGAAGTGCACCTGTTTACTACCGAGCAAAAGATGGAGAGACATTAAGGTCAGTAGCTTTTAGTTATCAAGTATTGGTAGACAGCCTGTCTGTATGGAACGGAATCATGCCGGATGACTTGTTAACTGAAGGACAACAAATAGTTGTCAGCTTAAATGGTAACGTAAATCAGTTTGATAAAGCTGCAATCGAAGTTCAGTCTAAATCTTACGCTGACCTGACAAAGGAAGAAGCTAAAACATATGATATTCCGATGCAGAAAGTTGAAAGAGGTAATGGACAAATTGTCGACCTACCTAGTAATACAAGTAAACTGATGGCATTACACCGTAAAGAAACTGTTGGTGCATATATCAAAGTAATTAATCCTAACAATGATAGAGTTGCAGTAGTGAGAGTCGTTGCTCCTCTACCAGAAAATGCCATTGAAGAAGGAATTATCATTAGAGTATCTGAACAAGTTGCTAAGAAAATTGGTGTGGTAAACCCCGATTTTAAAGTGAGAGTTGAGTACAATCAATAGTACAAAATCATGAGGATAGCTATTTTATCCACTTTTTATCCATTAAGAGGAGGAATTGCTCAATATGGAGGTGCTTTATATAATGCATTAGAAGCCGAAGGTCATCAAGTAAAAGCATTTACTTTTTCTCGTCAGTATCCAGACTTTTTGTTTCCTGGTAAATCGCAATATGTTACTGAAAGTGATTCTACCGATGTTATTGAATCAGAAGAGCTTTTGGATTCTATCAATCCCCTCTCCTATATAAGTACCGCTAATGCCATCAAGAAATTCGCTCCGGATGTATTGATTACACAATTCTGGATGTCGTTTTTTGGCCCTTCTTGTGGAACTGTGGCGAAGTTAGTGGGGCAACAGTGTAAGGTGATTAGCATTTTGCATAATGTCATCGCTCATGAAGGAAGATTTTTTGATAAACCTTTCACAAAATATTTTTTAAATCAGCATCATGGCTTTGTTACCATGAGTAGTGCTGTTGAAAAAGACCTCAGAAAATATACCACTACATTACCATCTTTAGAAAGACCACATCCATTATACGATCATTTTGGAGAGATTGAAGATAAAGTTGCTACAAGAAAAAAATTAGGCATTGCAACAAATAAAAAGACTCTTCTTTTCTTCGGTTTTATCAGAGAATATAAAGGGCTAGACTTATTGATAAAAGCATTTGATTTACTTGATGATAGTTATCAATTGGTCATAGCAGGAGAAGTTTATGGTTCCTTTGATGAGTATCAAGCACTAATAGATGAGAACCAAAATAAAGAGAATATTTTCATCTTCAATCAATATATTGCTGATCAAGAAGTAGGGCAATATTTCTCTGTCGCAGATGTATGTGTATTACCATACAGATCTGCTACACAAAGTGGAGTAACAGCAGTGGCCTTACACTACGAAGTACCACTGATTGCTACAGACGTTGGGGGGTTAAAAGAATTAGTAGTATCAGGTCAAACAGGAGAGATAGTTAGTAAGGCAGATGTAGATTTATTACATCAAACCTTGCTTCATTTTTTTAATAATGATCTAAATGTTTATCATGAACATATTAGAGCATTAAAAAAAGATATGTCTTGGAGCAGCTTTGCTAAATACCTTACCGAATTTATCAATTCTATCAATTAATTGGCAGGCACTAAAAATTGCTCATATACTTTATTGATAATATCATCTACCCATAATTTGTATAGATTTCCTGAAGGATGTAATCCATCGGAAGCTACTAAACTAGGATTGTTTTGTACTTGTCTTGTGTAGGATGTGATATTATGAAAAACCACTTGATTACGATTTGTAATACTTTGTTTTAAGTTGTTGTATTGATTTATTTCTTGAGATATACTTTGAGAAGGAACACTATACGTATAACCATAATCTGGAATACTAAGAACAATGACTTTGCTTGGATCATTACCTGCATATTGAATAGCTAAATTGAGTAATTCTTCATATTCTTCTTCAAATACCTCGATATCTATGCGTTGATATTGATTATTCACCCCAATTAAAAGCGTAACGATATCATACTTTGGCAAAAGGTTCTCATCAGCGATAGCATTCAATAAGTTTCTTGTGGTCCAACCGGTTCTTGCAACGTATTGTATATCGTTTAACTTATAATTTCTCTCTTCTAATTCTACTTTGAGTTGCTCATTCCACCGGTCTTCTTTTAGAACACTTGCACCTATTGTATAAGAATCACCCAAAGCCAACATTGATAAAGATTTTTGCGGCACTATATAACTAGAAGTATTGGGCGAATTTGATGATGCATTAGTTACAGGGACAATATTTTCATTGTCATTACAAGCACAAAACAATACAATCATCAGTAAAACAATACTTGCTTTCATAGTGGTAATTTTTATTAATAACTGTTTTCAGTTGCCAAATGTTTGTCATATTTACTTAAAAATATGTCTATTAAGTAGAATAGCGTTTAGCTTTGCTTTTGATCATCTCAAAAACATCATGAAAAAATACTTACTTACACTACTAATTGCCTGTATATCATTATCAATAATTGGACAAGAGAAGAACATTCTGGTAATGCCTAATGTTGAAAAAGGGGCTTCCATTTGTTCGTCTTTTCAGATTTATGATAATAAAGTTGCTGTAAATGCCATTGAAGAAGTATATAAAGAAAATAAATACCTTGTGATCAACTCATCCAAGATCATTCATGATTTATCGATCTCAGGAGGTTGTTATCAAGGCAATGATCATGTGAGGACTAAACTTCTAGAACAGAATGAATTAATCTACTTCACAGTAGTACAGGTAGATTACAAAAATGATTATAATGGCAGTTATGTAGAAGTAACTACTGATGTAATTGATGCCAAAGTCAAGAAAAAACTAGCTACAATAAAATCAAAATCCACTCCTCAGTTTACTTCTGATAAAAAAGAACAAATCAAATCTGCTTTTAGAAAAGTAATTCAACCTTTAATGTTGGAAGCATTACGAGCACAGCGTTCAAAAACTTACATAGCACCAACGTCATCTTTAACATTACCAATCAGAACTCCTCCCAAAAAAGAAAAAAAGGAAGAACAACCAAAAGTTGAAACTCCTGTAGAAAATACTTCTCCAGTTATTGGAGCTACAATTACTCCTTCTGATGTTGACATTAACATACCAAAAGGAGGAACTAATGAAAATGCTGTTGCTGTAATTATTGGAAATAAGAATTATAGAAACTCAGATGTTCCTGCTGTAAAATACGCAATACATGATGCTGAAATCATGAAACAATACCTTACCCAACTTTATGGATACAGAGAAGGAAACATTATTTATATTGAAGATGCAACACAAGCTGACTTCAATGCTATTTTTGGTATAAAAGGTAATCCTAAAGGAAAGTTATACAATTATGTAAAACCAGAAGAGTCTGATGTATTTATCTATTACAGTGGACATGGTGCTCCCAACCCTGAATCTCAAGAAGGTTATTTTGTTCCTGTAGACACCGATCCATCATTGATTCAATTTAATGGCTATGCTGTTAATACCCTATATGAAAATCTTGCAGCTGTACCCTACAGAAATTTAACTGTAGTTATTGACGCTTGCTTTAGTGGCTCATCTGATGGGGGCATGTTATTGAAAAGTATTTCTCCTGTATTTATAAAAACTGAAAATAAGATTCTACAAGATGAAAATGCTTTTATTTTCTCAGCATCAGCTTCTGAACAAGTTGCTTCTTGGTACGAGGATAAAAGTCATGGTCTATTTACTTACTTCTATCTTAAAGGGCTACAAGGAGCTGCAGACAAGGATCAAGATGGAAGAGTTACCGTAGAAGAAATGTCAACATATCTCAATGATAATGTGACATATATGGCTAGAAGTCTGAATAATAGAGCACAAAATCCACAAATCAATGGTACTCCATCTAGGTATGTAAAATAAAGTTTATTTTGTTGATTAATTGTATCATTCTAAGATAGACTTAAATATTAAGTGTAAAAAAGAGTACCCTAAATTGTGTTTTATACCAAATGATTTCTATTTTTGCGATAATCTAAATCTTTATATGCAAAAAGAGACAAACATATCATTTAAGTTATTCCCGTTTTTTATGGCGGTGTTGATGCTCTTCGTTATTGGCGTTGAGACAACATATGCTATGAATATGGATGCGACTCAAGTGATTGAAAACGCCTCTGACCAAGAAGAACAAGATCAGCAAAGATCTATGGTTGATATCCTAAAGGATCAACATGATGCTTTGCCACATTCTTCTGAGAAAATGCATTGGTGTAATGTTTTTATTAAAACAGCCCCTAAGAAAGAAAACTTTAGATTTATCGTTCCTCCTGTTTGTAACGATCAGACTACAACAAACTATTATACATCTTCTATTTCGATTCAGGAAGAATGTATCTTTACCTATTACTCTGCTCCTAACGCCCCGTAAGGAGACAATTCATTCCAATTTGTAAACACAATTGCCAGAACTCTATTGTATTCATCAATAGTAGGTCTGTGTGTTCATATATTTTAATCATATCATTTTAACTATTTATATAGTATAATTTTTACTTAATCATGAGAAACAGAGGTTTTATCCTGTTTATAGCGGTAGTAGTTACCCTATTCAGTTTATTCGACCTATCTTTTTCTTTTGTATCTCGCTCTGTTCAAGATAAGGCAAACGAGTATGCAATGGATGCTGAAGGTCATGTAGATTATTTCAAAAAGCAAGCTTACATCGATTCTGTTTGGAAGCTTCCAGTTTACGACTTAGGTCTTAAGCAATACACTTACGAAGAAGTAAAGAACAAAGAATTAGCTCTTGGTCTTGACCTTCAAGGTGGTATGTCAGTAACATTAGAAGTATCTCCAGTAGAAGTAATTCTTGCAATGGCAGGTCCTAATGTTGACGCTAAATTTGAAGAAGCAATCAAAATTGCTAAAACAACAACTGCAGAAAACAGAGAATCATTCACAGCAAACTTCTTTGATGCTTTAGAAGAAGTTTCTCCAAATGTTCCTTTCGCTACATACTTCGCTTCATCTGCGAATAAAGATCGTATTTCATTCAACTCACCAAACCAAGCTGTTCAAGACTTAGTAGAGTCTGAAGTTGACGGTGCAGTAGAAAGAGCTTTCGAAATTATCCGTACTCGTATTGACAAGTTTGGTGTTACACAACCAAACATCCAACGTTTACAAGGTACTAACCGTATTTCTATCGAATTACCAGGTGTTGACAACCCACAACGTGTACGTAACTTAGTACAAGGTGTTGCAAAATTAGAGTTCTTAGAAGTATGGACTATGCAAGAGGCTCAGCCTTACATCTTCCAATTAAACCAAGAGTGGGTTAAGAAAGAAGAAGCACGTAAGAAATTAGCGGGTGATGCTCCTACAGTTGAAAAAGCTCAAGAGAAAAAATCTAACGATTCATTATTCGAAGGTGATTCTACAGATGTTGCTTCTGCGGATTCTGCTCAAGTGGACGAGACTACAATTTCTCCAATCGTTAAAGGTTTCTCTCCTTACGGTTTAATGTTCGCTGATACTGATACAGCTGCAGTAAACAAAATGTTACGTGATACTGAAGTAATGTCAGTTGTTCCTTCAGACATGAAATTCTTATGGGGTCACAAGCCAAGAACTGTTCAAGACGGTGTTGAGGTTTATGAATTATATATTGTAAAGAAAGATCGTGAAGCAAAAATCTCTGGTGATGTAATCACAGACGCTATCCAATCTTTCGATCAAAGAGCTCAACCTGCAGTTTCTATGTCAATGAACGTAGAAGGTGCTAAGAAGTGGAAGAAAATGACTGGCCAAAACTTAGGTCGTCAAATTGCAATCGCATTAGATAATGAAGTATATACTGCTCCTGTAGTAAACTCTGAAATTGACGGTGGTCGTTCTGAAATTACTGGTAACTTCGAAATTGCTGAGGCAAAAGACTTAGCTAACGTATTAAAAGCAGGTAAACTTCCTGCTCCTACTCGTATCATCGAGGAAGTAGTAGTTGGTCCTTCACTAGGTAAAGTTGCTCAAAGCCAAGGTATGACTTCAATCTTGATTGGTCTTGGTTTAGTAATCGCATTTATGGTAGTATACTATGCGAAAGGTGGTGCTATTGCTGACGTTGCATTGGCTGCTAACATCTTCTTTATCTTCGGTATCTTAGCTGAGCTTGGTGCAGCTTTAACTTTACCAGGTATTGCAGGTATCGTTCTTACAATTGGTATGTCGATTGACGCCAATGTACTAATCTTCGAACGTATTCGTGAAGAGCAAAGAAGCGGTAAGTCTCTATTAGAGGCAATCAATAATGGTTACGACAGAGCATTCTGGACAATCTTTGATGCTAACTTAACGACATTATTAACAGGTGCATTCTTATATGTATTTGGTATGGGTCCTATCAAAGGTTTCGCAGTAACATTAATGATTGGTATCGTTTGTTCATTCTTCTCAGCTGTATTTATTTCTCGTTTGATTGTTTCATCAATCACAAAGAAGAAAGGCGAAAATGCTGGTTTGAACTTCGAAACTGCTTTATCTAAAAACCTTGCAGGTCAATTAAACTTTGACTTCATGGGTAAGCGTAAAATGGCTTATATCTTCTCTGCAATTGTTATTGTTGCAGGTCTAGGTGCACTAACAGTAAACGGTCTTAACTTAGGTGTAGACTTCACTGGTGGTCGTACATATATCGTAAACTTCGATCAAGAAGTAGTTCCTTCTAAATTACAAGGAGCATTAGTAAAAGAAGTAGAAGGTAAATCTGTAGAAGTTAAAACTTACGGTAACGTAAATACTTTAAAGGTTACTACTGCTTACTTAATTTCTGATGAAACAACTGAAGCAGACGCTAAAGTACAAGCTGCAATTGTAAAAGGTATCGAAGGTTTCACTAACCTTAAATACTCTAAGCAGCAAAATGCTACTGCATCTACATTCACAATTCCTTCAACTTCTAAGGTAGGTGCTGCTATTGCAGACGATATCACAGATGGTGCAGAAGAAGCAGTATTATTCTCATTAACTGGTATCTTCTTATACATCTGGTTACGTTTCCGTAAGTGGAACTTCGGTGCAGGTGCAATCATCGCCTTATTCCACGATACATTAGTTGTATTTGGTGCGTTCGGTATTGCTAACTTATTAGGTGCTGGTTTCGAATTAGACCAAGTATTTATTGCTGCCATCCTTACTGTAATTGGTTATTCAATTAACGATACCGTGGTAGTATTTGACCGTGTTCGTGAAGAAACTGATGGTGCTGCAGAAGGTTCTAGCATGGTTAGCGTGATGAACAAAGCGATTAATGGTACATTAAACCGTACGATCATTACTTCATTAACTACTTTATTAGTAATCGCTGTATTATTAATCTTCGGTGGTGAAGCATTAAGAGGATTCTCATTCTCATTATTGATCGGTATCATGGTAGGTACTTATTCTTCGATCTTCATTGCTGCTCCAGTAGTATTTGATACTTCTAAAAGCAAAATCGAAAAGAAAGAAACAGCTACTGCATAGTTTAGACTAGTTTAGCTGAAAATATAAAAGGCCATTCTGCTTAGCGGAATGGCCTTTCTTTTTTTATTAATTACTACTTAATCTAAAACAAAACCAACAAAGAAACTAATTAGTAACATAATTACTAATTTACTAATCTTTGGATTTTTTATACCAAAAAGTTGAGATAAAAACCTAGACTTTTGTGTCATCAATCATCAAAACAATACACACAAATAATTATCTCAATAAAAAAATGAAAAATCTATTCATCACAATTATTGTCTTTTTAGGCATTTTCAATCAATCATTTGCACAAAATAATTATCCGGCTAGAACAGAAGCAGATATCGATTCATTAGACTATTTATTTCCTGCTATGGGATCGAAAATTAAGAAGATGGGACACTCTGTACCGATGCCTACAGGTTTAATGTTTAATTATGTATACCAACAATCAAATATTAGATTAGAAGACTTTAAAATGGGTACAGACCCTAATAATTTACACAATATGGATTTCGTTGGGTTCTCCCCTGCCCATTCAGAAACTATGGCCTATAATGTAAGGCTTGATTTATGGTTATTACCTTTTTTAAATGTCTATGGTAATTATGCTTATTCTACTTCAGAAGGATCTGTACAAATTACTGACCCGTTAAATTTCCCCGTAAATACAACACCTGAAACACAATCTTATGGCTTTGGTTTTACTACTGCTTATGGCTGGAATGATTGGTTTATGGCTGCGAACTTTAACTTTACATGGTCTGATAACCAAGCGTTAGAAACCATGACTAAGTCTCAGATTATTTCAGTTCGTTTTGGCCGCAACTTTAAAGTAGGGAAAAATGGACATATCGCTCCATCTGTGGGTGTACAATATCAACATATGTCTCCTTATTCATTGGGATCCATCAAAACTTCAAAAATTAAAGATTTCCTTAACAATGATGTTGTACAAGGTGCCAAACAAAATCTTAGAAATAAATACGACGAATGGTATGATGGTTTAAGTCGTCCAGAGAAGAAAATCGTATCTGAAGCTATTGATGCAGTTCAGAATAAAGTCGGAGAACACCAGATGCCGGAAAAGCTTTATTATTCATTCAATAAATACAAGATGAGCAATTTTGCCGCTATCGTTGGTGTATCATATTTCTATAAAAACAGACATATGTTTAGAGCAGAAACGGCTGTGGGTTATGGTTACGTTAATGCAGTATTTTCTTATAACTACAGATTTGGCTTGTACAAAAGAAGAGAAAAAAGATTAAGTAATCATTTAAAAAATATATTCTAAAATAGATGAATGACTACGCTATTTATTTTACCTTAATCGGAATACTAAGTTATCGATCAAGTTCATTGATTAAGAAATTCAAAAAGTTACAACATATACAGTCCAAAAGAAGATAAATGAAATATAGAACAAGTAACAATTCATATCCAATTGCGATTGTTACTTGTTTTATCACTGGATCATATTAATGTTAAAGCACAATTTGATAGAGATCAGTTATTTTAACTTAGGATCACTTACTACTCATTAAGTATACTATAGCTATACAATAATAAGAATCTGCTTTGATCAGGTATGTCTTATTTCGTTAGTGAAAATATCAAGTAGTTTAAATAATGGGTTTCCGGGACATAATATAGACGAATTTACCAATCATAAATCTTTTTCTACCAAAGAAAAAAACATGAAAACCGGACCTTTGTAACAGAGATTAAAACTTCAAATTATCACAATATTATTATGCTGCCATATGAAATTCCGTTTGGAGACTTATATGTTCCTAGACTATTAGTCTCTTTTATTCTAGGGTTAGTTTGTACACAGATACTCACCTACTTTATGAATAAATATAGAATCAGTAAATACTTCTATTATGCACCTCTAGTCTATATGTGTTTGGTCGTAACATTTACTGTATTACTAGATAGTTTATTAGGACTCTCTTAAATATTAATACTATTTCATCAATCAACGAATATCGAAAATGAAAAAGCATCAAATTCTTCTTACTGCTGCCGTTGTAGCTATAGCAATTGCAGCAGTAGCCACAAAATATTATGATTATATCGTACATCCATGGACTAGAAACGGTCAGGTGATGGCGAATATCATTCAAATAACGCCAAGGGTTTCAGGACCTATTGTAACGTTACATGTAAAAGACAATCAGTTTGTAAAAGCTGGAGATCTATTATTTGAGATAGATCCTAGAACTTTTCAAGCTGCATTAGATGAAGCTTCTGCACAATTGCAAAGTACTGGAGATAATGTCCACTCTTTAGAAGAACAAATAAGAGTCGCTAAAGCAGATGTTGATGTTGCCAAAGCAAGTGTAGATGTAGCAAAAAGTAATATTCTAGAAGTTGAAGCACAGATTCCATCCATGAAAGCTGAGTTTGATCGTCAGACGAAAGGTATAAAAAATGGTTCTACTTCTAAACATGACTTCGATGCTGCAAAAAGTAATTACGATGTGATTCTTGAGCAGTATAAAGCTGTCAAGGTATCATTAGAACAGTCAAAAGCCAATTTGGCTAAATCGAAAGCTGCCTTATCTGAATCTATCGCAAACTTAGGCAAGCATGGGAGTAAAAACGCTCAATTTCAAGCTGGGTTAGCCAATTTACATCAAGCTGAGTTAAACTTAGAATTCACGAAAGTGGTTGCCCCTGTGGATGGATATGTTACCAACTTAAACTTACGCCTCGGAAGTAACACTGTAGCAAATCAACCGGCTTTAGCTTTGGTAGATGTCAACTCTTATTGGGTATATGGTTTCTTTAAGGAAACAGACATAAAAGATATAGATGATAACGATAGAGCTGTCGTTACTCTGATGTCGAATGGTGAATCTCCTATTGAAGGCTATGTTGAAAGTATAGGTTGGGGTATTTCTCAATCAGATGGTAGTACAGGTAATGATCTTTTACCTAGTATCAGCCCTACTTTCGATTGGATTCGACTTGCGCAAAGAATTCCTGTTCGTGTTAAATTAGTCAATGTTCCAAAGCATGTAAAATTAAGAGTAGGATCAACAGCATCAGTATTAGTTAATACAGAACAAAAGTATCAAGCTGGAAACACATCAGACTTAGTAGCTTCTCCTTCACCCTTAAGATAATCGTCTACTATCATGAAAAATTTAATATACTTTTGGGTAATAGCCTTATTATTACCCCTGACCAATTATGCCCAATCCGCCCATACGTTGGACTCAATTCCTGAAAATTGGGGTAGGGATACAACATCTATTGAAGAAGTTCAACAGGTAGCAAATTGGTGGAAAATCTTTAATGATCCGGTATTAAATGCATTGGTTGAAAAAACTGTTCAGAATAACTTAAATATTAAAATAGCCATTCAGAAAATTGAACAAGGCAGGTTGTTATATAAACAATCTCAGTCAGGCTATTACCCTTCTTTTGCTTTTAATATTTCAGCTAATACACAAAATACTCAACTTCAGGAAAACGATAAGTCTTATGCCGAATTATATAACGCAGGCATAAGCATGAACTGGGAAATTGATGTATTCGGTAGAGTAAGAAAAGGGGTAAAAGTTGCCAAATACTCTTATGAACAAGCACAAGAAGATAAAAATGCCGTTATGGTAAGTTTACTAAGTGAAGTGTCATCGGCTTATATCAGGTTAAGGATGTATCAAAACCAGATTATTGTTGCTGAATCTAATATTACATCACAGCAGCAAGCATTGGATTTGGCAAGAGATCGATATCAAAATGGTATGACATCAGCCTTAGATGTCTATCAATCTGAATCGATTATCTATAACACTAAAGCCTCTATCAATACATTAAGGGCACAAGTAATTAATGAAGTCAACCTGATTCAAGTTTATATTGGTGAATACCCTCAGAACTTAAAAATGGCTCTTTTACAGTCTGCTGAGTTACCAAATATTCCTGAAAGATTACAAACGTTATTACCTGTTGATGTTGTTAGGCAAAGACCCGATATACGATCTGCAGAAAAAGCCATGATGGGAATGGTAGCTCAAGAAGAACTTGCAAAAGCTGAAATGTTACCAAGCTTAGCTATTACAGGTAATATTGGTTTTAGTTCCGTTTCTGCTGATACTTGGTTTAACAATGAATCCATGTCATATTATGTGGGGCCTACCTTAAGTTGGGATATTTTCCAAGGTATGTACAAACAACGATCAAAGCAGATAGCGAAGGTACAATTTCAAGAAGCTCAGTTGAATTATCAGAATACTATACTTACAGCAATGAAAGAAGTTGAAAATAGTTTAACAAACATCAAAGAATATAAAGAGGCTTTTGGTTGGGTAGAAAAAACGGTAGATGCTTCTAACAATGCCTTTACTATTTCGATGGATCAATATCGACAAGGTATGATTGATTATCAGCCAGTATTAAACTCTCAGCAATCCTTATTGAGTGCACAAAATGAAATGGTACAAACAAAAGGAAATTTACTTGGTCAGATTATATCACTTTACCAATCACTAGGTGGTAATTGGGTAGAATAGACCTGTTTATCAGTTTTTATTTGAGTTAAAGTCGATCTTAACAGGTCGGCTTTTTGAGTAGCAAAAATTTCATCATAGAATATTTATTTACCAATATTTGAAACGAATCTACCATCCAATAACTTGATTATCAGATATCTTTACAGAAGATCAATTATTCATCTATTAACCTATCAACATGTCAAAAGAAAATATAAGAGAATCATTAAAAGCGGCTCTAGCTTTGGTGATTGCTTATGGAATATCTTTATCACAAAACTGGTATGACCCTGCCTGGGCTGGCTTTGCCGTGGCCATGGTGGCTATGCCAATGTTTAAGATAGAGGATTCCATAAAGAAAGCATTATTAAGATTTCTAGGAACAATTCCTGGAAGTATCGGTGGATTGATTGTGATTAGTTTGGCACCACAAAACCGATTTTTATTTATGGCCATTGTATGTATATGGATTGGCCTGTCTACCTACATGATGATCGCTGATAAAAAGCATAGCTACTTTTGGAATGTCGTTGGCTTTACCATGCTCATTATCTCTACTACGGTAACTGATTCGGAAAGTACAATGTACCAACATGCTTTGTATAGAATTATGGAAAACATTACTGGTATTATTGTATATACTGTAGTATCCTTATTGGTAGCTCCGAACTTTAAGAAAAGTAGTGCCTCGAACAGTCTAAAAAAAGTCCTTAAAGAAGTAAGTTCAATTTTTGACTATCTCAATACTCCTTTAAGTCATTCTAGTATTAGTGAAGAGTTTTATACTAAGATTAAGTCTTTAGAATCGACGATTATAGTACTTGAAGATGAAATTACTGGGGGCTTATTTGATAACAAAATACGTTCTTCCAACAAGAAAAAGTGGAACCAAATTTTAAAAGAGGTCAAACAAATTACAGAAACTATAACAAGTATTTCGGTCATCAAGAAGGATATATACCATATCAATCAAAAGACTGAAGTAGTTAATTTTGACCCTATTTTCAAACAAGTGAAAGATAGTATTAGAAACTTGGAAGATATAATTGATGGAGAAACTGTTGAGGTAAAACCATTAGGTCAATTTGCTACTCCTAATTTTAATAAATCACTCAGTCATTTGGGGAAAGTATACCAACAAGGACTAGTTAATGAATACAATAACCTTCATCGTATAATATCAAACCTACAAGATTCGATCACATTTATTTTTATTGAAAAAGAGAAAGAAGATAAAATTAGTATCAAGGAATATATTAGTGAATACTTTCAATCTATTTCCATCAATAGAGATTATATGAAAAGAACAATGTATGTGGTCATTGTTACAGGAAGTAGTTTTCTTATTTGGCTACTATTTAATCCTCCAGGCCATATACAATGGTATTCTTCTGCTGGAGTAAACGCTATGGCCATTGCCAACACTCCTCAAATGAAAGGAAAAGATCTGTTATGGCCTTACGTTTGGCTTTGCATTGGCCTTACGATCGTATACACTCTAATTCTTCCTGAATTTAATAGTTTTGCCGGTTTAGCATTTATCTTATTTATCTATATGTTTTTACAGCATATGTACCTTAGAGGTTTTGCCTATATAGCTGCTTCACTAGGTCTTATGATGATTGGTTTTTCGAATGGTCAGCAGTATAACTTTTATAACTTTATCAACTCTAACTTATTCGATATACTGTATGTATTTTGGGTGATTGTTATTGGTTATTTCTTAAGTTCTACCAGAGCAGAAAAACTGTTTGTTCAGAAAATTAATAGGTTCTTTAAAAGTGCCAATATCTTATTAGAAAACTCTGTAAATAACACTTCGTTTTTTAATAAAAATCTACTCCTTACTGATATAAAAACGATTCCTAAAAGTTTAGATATCATCAAAGATTCAATCGATTACCAATACTTTAACCAAGTCAAAAAAGAAGAACTAGACCAACTGATCATGATGTTGTTTAGTGTATCGAAACGACTACAGTATGTGATCGAAAAAAATGAGAATAATAAGTATTGTCAGAAAGACTTAGAAGACGAAGTGGCTTTACTTGTTGAAGAAATCTCTGAACAGTTGAAACTTCTATCAAAAGGGAATAAAGGAGATACAGAAGATATCTTTTCGACATTAATGATGTCTTATAAACGGATTACTACTAGTGTTAATGAAGAAGAACTCAATTCGCTTAATGTACTGAGTAGTTATAGTATTTTCTATGAAGCATTGTATGGATATATACACATCAATAACTCTCTGAAAATATCTACATTGAAAGAAGAAAGGTTCTCTTAATATTAAAGCAGCAGGTCAATGATAGGTTTTGACTTGCTGCTATTTTTTTAATGACTTTTTCAGCTCTGATGGGGTAATGCCAAAGGCTTCAATAAAACTCTTTGAAAAATGATTAATGTCTGTAAACCCATAATCGTAGGCTATCTCTGTCAAGTTCTTTTGAGACTGGACCACCTCATCTTTCGCTTTGTGAATACGCTGTTCTTTATAGTAGTTATAAACAGTCTGTCCAAATAAAAATTTATAAATCTTGTTCAATTTAACCGCACTGATTCCATAATCAATGGTCAACTTTTTAAGATTAGGCTTTAATGATAAGTTTGCATCAATTACTTTTTTAATAGCATAAATAGACTCTATCTCATAATCAGAATACAACGTTTTCTTATCATTATTTTCTAGGGTAAAAAGAATATTCTGGAATAAAAGAAATAGCTCTTCCAGCTTTAGTTTTAGGTATTGACGTTGTAAATCTTCATGTATTACATCTACAATTTTTACTTCAAAATTTTTCTTCCAAATACCAATATGTCTGTCTCCTACATGATAGGCAAAATTATCAATGCTCTCAAGTTTATGTTGATGCTGTTCCGGAAAAGAATCTTTATTGAAGTAGATAACAATTATCTTTTTAAACTCATTGGCCTTATTTAGTACCGTAAACTTTTCTGATTTTTTCATTAGAATAAATCCTCTAGGCGTACTAAACTGCAGAGACTCTTTTTCATTTTTTTGATAAATGATATTCTGAGAGAAAAACACTGCATTGTATTCGTACTTCTCATCAGTGCTAAACTTTACATAAGTGTCTTCATAAGGTTGGTATTGTGTAATGACTAACCGAAAATTTGATTTTTCTACTACAAGTACCTTTCCTCTGGCTTTGTCATGATCAATAATTAGTTCGTTTTCATTTACTATCTGACCACCCAACTTATTTGATAAATATTCTAGATAGTTCTCTCCTCTTCTGTTTTCAAATTCTATTATTCTTTCCATCATTTCAAGACTTTCTAATATCTGTAGGTGTTATTCCAAATGCTTGCTTAAAGTTTTTAGAAAAATGTTGTACATCCGTAAATCCATAATCGAATGCAATTTCAGTGAGTGTTTTATTCGTATAGGTTACTTGTTCTTTTACTTCCTGAATTCTTTGTTTTTTGTAATACTGATAGATTGTCTCTCCAAAAAGGGATTTAAATACTTTTGACATTTTACCTGTATTTATTCCAAAATCTCTACTGAGTTGTTTTACAATTGGCTTTTCCTTTAAGTTCTTATCTATCACATCCTTTATTGAATAGATGGTCTCTATTTCATAATCTGAAAACAACTCTTCCTTATTGGTTTCATTATAACTATAGATAAGATTATGAAAGAGAATGAAGAGTTCTTTCAGTTTAACTTGTACATATTCTTCAATGAAGTCTTCATGCAACTGTTCCCTTAAATCAAAAAAGAAACTCTTTTTCCAAGTTGCCAGATGATAATTACCTAAGTGATATACAAAATCCTTAATACCTTCCAATCTATCACTAATTAGATTTGGTAAAAAGGATTCATTAAAATAGATATATACAATTTTTTTCTCTACTCCTTTTCTAACGAGACTTGTAAAGTTTTCTGTATTTCGTAAAATAACCAATCCATTAGGAGCATTAAAATGTATTTGTTGTTTTTCCCCACCATGATAATTAACCCATTGTGGAAAAAAAATAGCGATGTATTGATAGGTTTCATCAGGAGAGAAAGAAATATCCAAATCCTGTTTTGTAATATATGCAGTAAGAACTGCCCTATAATTTTCTCCTTGAATTAGACCTGTTCTACCTTTTAGAGTATCATTATCAAAAGAAACCGCATGATCTCCTAACGTAGTTCCATTAAATTTATCTGCGATATATTGTAAATAGTTCTCTCCTCTAGCACTTTCTAATATAATTTGCTTCATGACCATTTAATTAGGTTACTAATAAAAATAATCAATTTTAAATAAAGGATACTATCTATTATTATGGTAAGAATCGCTTTAGTAGAATATGAAAATTTGTCATTCTAATAATATAAATAGAAGAACACTTTATAACCATTTAGCATCGAAAGTGAAACTGACATCAAGGCGAATAGTTGGGTAAATTGATTTCAGATCATTAAATAATGTTTCCCGAAAAACATCATGTTTTTCAATCGTATCAAACCTTAATTGTCCATCTACTTTTTCTTGTGATTCATTAAGTAAGACCACTGCTAGAACATATATTTCCCTACCTGTTTTAGTAATCATGTGATTATAATCTGAAATTTCAGAAGGAGTATAATATTGTTTTAACACTCTATTGATGGTATGGGTAATATCTTCACTCGGAGCCATTTGTAATAGTTCTTTCAATGCACCTCTAATGGTATCAAAAGGCATTTTCACTATTGACAATAATAATAATATTGTCACCAACGGATCTACATAAGCAATAAATTCCGGAAAGAAGTTTTTCAAAAAGAAAGCTACCATAAAAGAAATTCCCATTCCGGCAGTCAGTAAAGTATCAATCAGCCAGTTCGATTTTTCCACTTTTAGTATCGGAGACGACTGTTTCCTATTTTGAAAATAGAAAATAAAGTAAGTGATTATACAGCCAGACAAACACAATACAAAGTAGATGAGTGAACTAGAAAAATCAATAATATTTCCTCCATGCATAAGAGAATCTATACTTTCAAAAGTACCGAATACAACAACCATTAAAATCATAAGTCCTCTAAAGAGGTTAACCAATGGCTCATAACCAGAATAACCAAAAGGATGAGTCTTAGACTGAGGCTTTCGGATAAGGCGTAATACTCCCATAGACAAGAAAGACATCACTGCCAATAAGGAAGAATACATACCATCAGTCAAAATTGCTGAGGAGTGAGCTTTATATCCAAAATATAGTCCTGAGAATGCCAAAACAGCATTCATCACTAGTGACAAACGCATTAGTTTCTTTTCCATAATTGTTATTCGATTAAAGACAGCTTGAGGCTTGTATATGCATCATGGTGTAAAATATTGGTTCATAAAGACATGAACTTTCTCTTTTATTAAACGAAAGGACAAAGTGGCTTTACTTACATTTTGTGATTGATTACTACTAAAAACCTATCACTCTACTTTTACTTCAAAAACATATTTATTTAAAGCTTTCAAACATTTTTTATATGTCTTAGAAGTGATTTTTTCGTCTTAAACACCTAGCAACTAAATAAATTATATGACTAAAGCTTTACAGTAATCTTATGAGACACCTTTTTTTGTGGGCCTTCTCAGTTTTATCATTTATGGTCAATGCGGCCAATGAACCCGGAAAAATTGACGATTCAGAGAAAGAAACCACTTACGTTTATATCGATAGTTACACCCAACTGGATAGTGTATTTAAATCATATGCCTTGTCTATTGACAAAGTGAGAGGGTATCAAGAAACGTTACCCATTTTTGTTCATAATATCCAACCATCTATAAAAGATGTAAACGGTCAGACTAAGGTTGATAATTTTATAATGATGATTCTTTCTTCTACTTTGGAAGTTAATAATGATATTCTTTCAGAGCGAAGACAACTCAATCAGCTATTACTAAGTGGTAAGACAGAACAATCAAAAGATATTCAAGCTTTACTCAAAAAGTATAGAGCAAAGAACATTGAGGAATTAAAAGTAAAGCTATTACCGTTACCTCCTTCTTTAGTGATTGCACAAGCCATTGTGGAAAGTGGTTGGGGTACTAGTCGCTTTGCAATTGAGGGGAATGCACTTTTCGGTAAACATACAAAAAAAGGTTCTCCGAACTCTATGCCAGCAGCTGCAGCTAATATTGCTCTTCAAGCTTATGAAAGTATTTATGCTGCCGTTAGTGATTATGAATTGAATATCAATACTCACCCAGCGTACAAAAAACTAAGAGATACAAGAATTCAGGCGAATAATAATAATATTCCTGTTGATGGTATTGATTTAGTCAATGCACTAAAACATTATTCAGAAACTGGTGATCGGTATATTCAAACCATTACAAAAGTCATTAGTATCTATCACCTAAATGAATTTGACCATTGTAAATTGAAAAATACTTCTGAAGTGATCGTTAAGATCAATAAGTAAATAAAAAGACCTTCTGCCAATTCAATGTCAGAAGGTCTTTTTTTTAAGAAAGTTTTCCATGGTGAGCTTTCATCATCCATTTTACTCTATACGCTAGGTAGAGCTCCAATACACCTGTATTCATTAAAGCAAAAGCCAATAAATACACTGTAAATATTTCAGAAACTAGTAGATTCATTGTTAAATAAACACCTATCATTATTTCTACTACCCCGAACAGAAGTATTACATTTCGAGCATTTCCTAAATGTTCTTTTCTTGTTAATGCCCTTGTTAAATAGTCTACTCCTTTGAATAGAAAAAACAAACCTGTATAGGTCGCTAATACCAACATACTTTCCGCCTGGTTCATGATTAAGTAGGCACCGATAAACATCACTACTAACCCTGAAAGAAACTCCCAAAACCATTTAATTCCACTGTGTTTAAATTCAATAGCAAAGATAGATTGTACAATCCCTGCTACAAATAAGCTTGCACTAAAAAGGATAGAAAGGGAAATAAAACTACTCAAAGGAAACGCTAATGTAAACAAGCTAAGTACGATCAATAATAGGCCTGATACCAATGGAGCAAACCAATATTTTAGAGAAGAAGTTTTCATTATAAAGATCTTTATAGAAAAAAATGAAGAGGCACTTTAACAAACACCTCTTCAATTATTGTTGTATTAAATTTATTTCCAGCCTTTTAGAACATCGAAACCAATACGTACACCAGCCATTACCTGAAAGTCTCCTTGATAATGTGATGTGTTAGGTTTAGAATTAACAATACCATCACCATAATAGCTATTAGCATCGTCCATATACATACCTACTACATGGAATCTGATGTTTTTGCCCTCCCATGGGTAATATTGTAAAGCAATTTCTATTTGATTGATATTAGCATCGTATACTGCCTCTCCATCAGCAACCGTCATGGTAGGTTGATCGAAACGAACGTTGTTATAAATATATTTTACATAGGGTTTCCAGTGTTTACCATTGTACATCACCTTAATAGGCATTGATTGATACAACGCATCATCTTGGAAGTTCGGCATATTCTTCGACATCGCGTAGTCAGTATCAATGATAAAGTCTCCGAATGTCCACTGTAGACCCACATTGGCTGAGAATGGCGTACTTGTATTTAAATCATCTTTATCATCGATAACTGTAAATGACGCTGTTGTTGTGATCTTGTCTTTTACAAGGTAACCATACCAATAAACGTTGTATTCAAAGTTATGCTGATCACCTAGTGAATCCGTTTCTTGAGAGTTTAAGATTTGAGCTCCGAAAGACTGTCCCGAAGTTGTCGTATACTGAGCAGTAACTCCTGTTTTATATACTCCTAAGTTATATCCCATAATTGACCACATGTAAACATCGTTGGGATCATAGTACTGCTCCATAGTACCAACATTCATAAAGCCTTTACCTGCTTGGAAGAACCAATGCCCATTATCTGATTGGTACCAAAGGTTGGCATATTGAATATCATCAGAAATACCACTTTCTCCGATATCTGTTGATGTTGGTGAATACAAGAAACTAAAACCAATATTTTTAGTAAGCATACCATTGATTCCAAAACGGAAATCAGAGAATTGAAATTTCTGATCCATTGCTCTAAATCCATCTGTTTGTCCGGTTTCACCATATGCTCTATAATCCATACGAGCATCTATAGTTACAGAAAGATTATTTTTAAAGAATTCTCCGTATTTAGTGTCTTTTACTGTTACAGAATCCTTGTCTGTTTTAGAATCCTGAGCCCATAGAGATCCCAGGGTAGCAAAGAAAGCCACCAATAGAAATGTAATATTTTTTTTCATGATTAGATATCGATTAATAAAGATGAACTGTGTGAGTGAATATCAAATAGATTGTGATTGATGTTGTTTCATTGTAAGGGACAGCACACCCAAAAGGTGTACTGTATTTTATGTGCTTATTCTCCTAAATTGGTTTCTTTAATACAGAGTGTTTTGTATTTTATTTTTCCATCAACAATGTCTCTTTCAACACCGTGAATATCTTTTTCGTAACCAGGGAATGTGTTTTCGTATTTTTCTAAAATAGACAAGTAATTGTATACTGCCTTAGATGCATCGTTTAAGATTTCACCACCCATCATTACCGGAATTCCCGGAGGATAAGGTACGATCATTACTGCAGGAATCTTGTTCATCATGTCTTCCAAGTAAGTATATTCCACATTTTTACGAACCACTTGCTCATAAGCATCTGCAGGTTTCATGGTCTGTTCAGGAAGGTTTTCGAAAGCTTTCTGCATCTCTGCCAAGAAGTTATTCTCCTTGTAAAAGTGATGCATCGCGTCGCATAAATCCTTAAGACCCATACCTTGATATTTATCAGACTCTTCTAAAAGATTAGGGAATACCACTTCTAACGAAGTATTATTATCATAATCTTTTTTGAAATTCAATAACGCTGATAACAACTCTCCTTGTTTACCTTTTGAAGTACCGAAAGAGTGTAACATTAAGAAAGAATAAGTATCTGTTTTCTCAGTAACAATGCCTTTATTCATTAGATAATCTGCCACAATACCTGCAGGAATACCATTTTCTGTATAAGTACCATCAGCTTCCACACCAGGAGTTGTAAACGTCAGTTTAATCGGATCCAAAAGAATGAAGTCTTCCTCTAAATCTTCGAAACCATGCCATTTAGCATTGGGTTGCAATACCCATGCGTCTTGATTTTCTGCTAACGTATCTTTAGTTACGCTTTCAAAAGCTTCTCCTTTGTATTCCGTTGGTTGCCACATACCAAAGAACCATTCTCCTTTTTGAAGAAATTCTTTCTGTATTCTAACCATTTTCTGACGAAGCTCTATAGCATCTAAAATGTTATCATGGCTCATCTGTACGCCATTATCATGCATCATTTTAGTAGAAACATCTAAAGAAGCAATCATTGGGTAATTTGGAGATGTTGATGCATGCATCATATACGCCTCATTGAATTCGTCTGGAACAATTGCCTCTTTATCACCATTCTTAATATGAAGCATTGAACCTTGAGAAAATGCATTCAATAACTTGTGTGTAGAATGTGAAGTAAATACTGGAGGATGTTCTTTATTTTCATCTGGCGTCATGCCATAAAAACCATCATAGATCGGGTGGAAACGAGCGTAAGCATACCAAGCCTCATCAAAGTGCATATAGTTAACATGGTTGCCTAACTCTTTCTTAACTTTACGAACGTTATAAGCCAAACCATCATATGTTGAGTTGGTCAATGCTGACATCACAATATCTTTCCCTAATTCTTCTTCTGAAATAATTGGAGAAGCTGATTTTTTATGAAGTGATGTCATCTCAGTCATCTCAGACATTTTCACTGGACCAATAATACCTAAAGCATTTCTTCTTGGCATCATATACATTGGTTTGGCATTCGTAATAACCATAGCATAATTCAATGACTTATGACAATTACGATCGACTAATGCTAAATCATCTCTTGATACTTGACTTCTCCAGATCACTTGGTTTACCGTAGAAGTACCATTCAAGATATAATAAGTTTGGTCGGAGTTAAATGTATCTGAGGCAAACTTTTCAGAGTCTCCAATTGGACCAGAATGATCCAATAATGATCCTAAATCAGGAACAGAGATGGATAAATCTGAACGCAAAGTATTTTCACCAAAGAAGTTATAAAATGCAGTACCGGCTGGAGACTTTTTAAAGCCTTCCCCTCCCATATGTCCTGGAGTGTGCCAAGCATACTTGAACTCATCTACATAGTTTACCAATCCTTTAAAGAATGGGCCATAGTTACTTTCTGCATATTCTTTAATTAAATGAGATAAACGACCAGCCATAAAAGTAACTGTATCATCATCTAACCAATAAAATCCATTCGTTGATTCTAAAATTTCAGTAGGTAACTCTTCTGCTGAACTTTTTTCTGCAAGAATAAAGATATTTAATCTAGGGAATCTTTTTCTCAATGCAACAACCGCTTCTAAAATTGAAGCTCTTGATGCATTCATATTAATGTCGATCAAAACTCCAGAAATATCTCTTTGACTTGCACATAAATCAACAATGTGCTCAATATTTATGGAAGGAATAACTGTAATATTATCCTTTTTTAATTGTTGTATTAATTCTCCTAATCTTTCTTTTTCAAACTCATCTTTGTGATGATCAGCTACGACTAATAAAGGCCATTCTGTTAAATTCATGATTGATAATTTTGATGAATAAGTGATGTATTTTCTATGACACAAAGGTGTCTTATTATTACTTAATTTATTGGTATATAATTACTTACAATTGGTAAAAAACATAATTTCTCACTTGGAGTATTTTTTACTATAAGTAGCACTCATTCTATTCAAACGATGATTATTTTATCACAAATTGTAGTTTATGCCTCATTTTTATAAAAAAGTGATCAATTAGTTTTTAGCTTTTTTAAGACTCTCATCTCCAAAGATTCTAATGTCCCTTTTTAATAAAGATTCATAGAGTGGTTTAACTCCAAAAAAGCGCATCATCATGGCTGCGACCATACATACTATCCCCATAGGAAGTAATAATTGATATTGTCCTGTTAATTCCGACATAAGTATCACTCCCGTTAATGGTGCTCCAACAACAGCTGTAAAGAACCCTGCCATGCCAATAATTGCCAATTCTGCAGAGTAGATATGCAAACCAGGAGCAATTAGGGCGTATACTTTTCCTAGTGAAGCTCCGATAAACAACATTGGAGAAAAAACACCTCCAACAACACCACTACAGAAAGAGATCGTACCTCCAACCAAACGACCTATAATCAAGCTCGCTAACTCAGGAAGAGATTGTGCATCATTAAGATGATTCGCCAATAAATCCATACCTGAACTGTTGTAATTAGGGTTGATTTGGAAAAGCAATGCAAAAGAAATGGCTACCACTATAAAAGTGATATATGGTACTTTTGCTTTTAGAAAGTCGAATACGCTATACCCCACTTTAATTGCATACAAAAATGCTGCACCTGTGAGACTCATAAACACTCCAAATAATACAAAAGATAAATAATGTACTTGAGGAATTACTGAAATCTGATCAGCTCCCACAGGTATATCTAAAGTATCACCTACAATAAACTGAGCGATCCAAGTACTAACAAAAGAAGCCATCATGATTCCTGTGTATGACCTAAAGTTAAACTTAAATGAAGGACGCATCTCTTCAATAACCAAAAGTACTCCCGCAATAGGTGCGTTAAAAGCAACGGCTAATCCAGCTCCTGCACCACAAGCTAATAAATGGTTTCTGATGTCTACTTCACTGTATTTTGATCCTTTCCAAAAGCCCGTCAACATCTCACCTATTGCTCCTCCGAGGTGTATTGTAGGTCCTTCTCTCCCTACTACCATTCCTCCCAGTTGAGCCGCAATACCTCCGAAAAATTTTACAGGAACTACTTGTTTCCATTTAATTTTCCGCTTGCCTATCATTGTGCCTTCTACTTCCTGAACACCGCTTCCTCCTGCTTCTGGAGCATATTTTTTCACTAAAACATAAGAGATAAAAGTTCCTAAAGCCATAGCGATAACAACTCCTGTAATGGATAAATGTGCTTCTACAAAATCTCTAAAGACATCGAGATGATTGGTTAAGTAATTGTATACTCCTCCAACTATACCGACTAGTATTCCTACGCATAAAGAAAGAACCAATAAAAGTCTCGTTTCCTTAACGGTCTCTGAATGTGATTGTAATTCCATGATGAATAATTGAGCATCTTTAATGTGTTGTTCTTTATAATTGGTTACTTCTAAAGTGAAGTATTTAATATCTTAATATCACAAGTTTTTTGCAATACTAACTCTACTTGTGATCATCAATAATTGGTTTCTATCCGAGTATTTGACCAAATAAATAGATAAAAAAATCGACTACCTCAACAAAGAGGCAGCCGATAAACTATATCGATTAAGGTTGCTTAATCTTCTTTCACTACATAAGTATAGTATTTTACAGAACCATCTTCTTGTACTTCTTCATAAGCTCCTTGGATTTCATTATCGAAACCAGGGAATTTTTTATTTGTTTCTTGGAACATTTCGAAGTATTTGATTGTAGGCTCACATTTCTCATCATATCGTTCACCAGGAAGAATAACACCTATACCTGGAGGATAAACAAGTGCCATTGTTGCTGCAACTCTACCCGATATTTCTTCCATTGGAACATATTCCACCTCATTCTGAACGAACTTTTGGAAAGCATCATAAGGAGTCATCACTGGCGTTGGGAAATATTGCTCTTGGAACATGTCCTTTTGCAATTGATCTGCTTGCCATTTCTTTAATACATCATGCATTTCCTGACAAACCTCTTTCAATGTTCTCCCTTTGTAAAATTCAGGATGTTGAGCGGCCATTTCAGGAAGAGCTTCTTCCATCAAAGCTCCATTATCATAAAGCTCTTTGAACTTCACCATTTCTGCTACTAACGTAGAAATTTTTGTACGTTCAATAGCTGGTGTCAATAAGAATAAAATAGAGTAGAAATCTGCTTTTTCAGCAACAATACCTTTCTCTCTCATGTATTCCTTAAGAATTGGAGCAGGAATACCCATTTCAGCAAATTCACCTGATTGGCGATCTAAACCTGGTGTTAAGAACAATAATTTTGTAGGATCTTTCATCACATAGTTATCTTCTATGTCATGGTATCCATGCCATTTTGCTCCTTTCTCAAATGACCAAGCCTGTTGTTCTTTAGAAAGTATTTTTGTGTCGATGTCTTCCCACTTGTATTGTCCATTTTCTAAGAATTTAGAATCTTTGATGTTCACTACATCTGGAACGAATGGGTCTACAAACCATTGCTTATCAGAATCATCATTGGTAGCGAATTCTGCTGCTAATGCTCTAACTTTCTTCGCCATCTCAATCGACATTTCTATGGCTGAATTCCATAACCATTCACCATTTTTACCTTTCATCATTTGTGCTCCAACATCTAATGAAGCAAACATTGGATAATATGGTGAAGTAGACATGTGCATCATATATACCTCATTAAAACGTTGGTGAGAAGCTCTACGTTTCTGTTCTCCCAAGTGATCATCTTTCATATGAATTTGTGAAGCTTGAGAAAGGCCCGCCAATTGTTTGTGTGTAGATTGTGTTACTACAATCCCTGGGTCATTGTCTTTTAATTGTTTCAACCCTAATCCAAAGTGACCCGCATATAATGGATGGAAATTCATAAATGCCCCCCAAGCTTCATCAAAGAAGATATAATCACAAAGGTGACCAATTCTATCTATGATTTCTTGAACGTTGTAGATGGTTCCATCATAAGTACAATTCTCAATGATAGCCATACGGAACGGACGTTCTTTTTTGTAAGCTTCTTTATCTTTTACTAAGGGATTATTTTTGATTTGTTCTCGGATATGTTCTTCCGTTAAAGTAGATGATGCTAATGGACCCACCATACCAAATGGATTACGGTCATCTTGCATATATACCGGAATAGCTCCAGATAACATCAAAGCTGAATGGTGATGTGACTTATGATTATTACGATCGAATAACACTAAATCACCTTTTGTTAGAATACCATTATTGACCATTTTATTGGATGTAGAAGTACCATTCAATACGAAGTAAGTACGATCTGCACCAAAGATTTCAGCAGCTTGCTTTTCCGCTTCACCGTAAGCACCCGAGTGATCAAAAATACCACCTAAATCTGGAACGAAATTAAAATCTGAGCGAAAGAAGTTTTCTCCCATATGATCGAAAAATGCTTTACCCACTGGAGACTTTTCGTAAAAAACACCTCCATTATGACCTGGTGCTAACCACATTTCATTTCCTTTCTCAACGTAGTCTACCATACCTCCGAAGAAAGGCGTTTTGATACTTTCAAGATAATCTTCCATATGCTTTCTAACGTGTTTCGCCATAAAGTCTGGTGTATCTTCTTGTAGGTATAAAGCACCGGTAATTTCTTCAAAGATTTCGTTAGGAAGTTCAGTAATTTTTTCTGTTTCATTCAAAAGGAATATTGGAGCCTCTAATCCTCTTTCCTTTACTTTTTCTATTAAGTTCTTAGTATTTGCATCCGAATGGTCTAATAATAATAATGCGATAGAAGCATCATTTTCAATGGCCATTCTTGTTTCAAATGCATCGTTAGTTTGGATAACTTTATAACCGTAAGATTCAATATTTGCTACGATCTGAGAGATGACTTTTCCAATATAAGTATCCTTTCCTGCTTCGCTATGGAATACTAATGCTTGGTATAAATTTTTGTATTTCATGATTGATTTGATTGATGATAAAGAATAGGTTTATCTTGTTTGATTACACTACAAATGTCCGTATTATAATCTTGTTTGATTGGTAAAAAAGAGAGAAGGATTAGTAAATTACTTTCTTTTATAAGACTGATATGAAGCAATTTAAAAACACACTCACCTATCATAATTTAGAATTGATGAGTGTGTTTTGTATTTATTTTGTGTGTTTGTTATCCATGTACTGACCAGTTTTAGTGAAGTAGATCACATTCTTATCTTCTCCTTTTGTGATGTAAACCATATACAATTCAGTACCTTTATTTAATTTAGTTCTTACCTTTTCGATTGTCTTTAAAACAGTCCAATCAGGGTAGTCTTTATTAATTTTATCAGTGATTGACTGAGGTAGATCTACATTTTCTAAATCTTTTTTTACCATAAGAACATCTCCATCCTTATTCATGTAAATTTTCTCTGTTCCGTCTACTGTTTTTAAAACGATCTCATAAGTATTTGAGAAAAGTCCAGTAACCGGCTTGTTCTTATAAACTACTTTAAAATCTTCTTGTAATAATGTTGATGGCATAACAGTAATTTGATCAATATAGAAATCAGAATAGTCTTCTTCGATTTCTTCCACCAAGTTTACTGGAATTTCTTCTTCACCAATTTGTTCAACTTTTAATACTGCTTTCTGAGCAAAAGTAACGTTGGCAAATAAGAATAGGCCAAATGCTAAAGATGATTTAAGTTTCATGTTTTTTTGATTTTAATATTTTGTGTAATGTGAAAATAGGATGGTGTGTAAAGAATAATTATTGTTTATTTCAACACCGTAATTAGTATATATAACGACGTTCATTTTGATAGCTCTGTAAATTTTTAATCGGTTTATATAAAAAAACAACCAATTGATTTTCAGTGATTATAAATCGTATACAAAAAAAATAACCACTCCTTAATTAATAGAAGTGGTTATCATATATATTCTTTATACTTATGTGATTAGAAAGAAACTGCACCTGTAGAAATCATGTAGATAGCTACAATTGCTAATAACATAATTACAATTTCAATTACTCTTTCACCTTTAGTGTATATTTTCTTACCAGCTTTTACTTCGTCTTTATGTGCTAATCGATAGAAAGGAATACCGATAGCATAGAAGATAGTTGCCATTAGTAAGTAGCTCATACCTGCAGCGTATACTAACCATAAGCAGTATAATGTAGTAATTGCTCCCACAGCAATGGCTAAAGTACGTTTTTTACTATTAGCAAGAATTTCTTTTGACTTAGCTCCCTTAAATAGATACATCGCACTAAGAAGGTATGAAGGTAAAATCATTACCCCGGCAATATCAATTGCAGCCAGATAAACATCTTGTGCAAAAATGACAGAGAACATACCAATTTGCATAATGATTGAAGAAATATATAGTGCAGTTGTAGGTGCTCCATTACCATTTTCTTTTACGAATAACTTAGGAAGCACACCATCTTTTGCAGCATCATGAGGAACTTCTGCAACCAAGATAGTCCACGCTAACCATGCACCAGTTACTGAGATAATCACAGCAACATTTACAAATGTAAGTCCCCAATGTCCAACTGCAGCCTCTAATAAAGCTCCCGATGAAGGATCTGCTAATTTAGCTAGTTCTGGCTGTTGCATGATACCAAATGCAAGAACAGAAATAATTACATACATAGATAATGCTGCTAAAAAACCAATAACTGTTGCCTTACCTACATCTGAAGACTTCTTCGCTTTTGATCCAATAACTACCGCTCCCTCAATACCGATAAAGCACCATAACGTTACAAGCATAGTAGACTTAATCTGAGATCCTAAACCATCTAGGTGATATGCATTACCCCAGAAATCTTTTGTTAAAAGGTCATATTTGAAAGAAACGATCAGAATACCGATCACAATCACTAATCCTGCAAATTTTGCTACTGTTGAGATCGTATTCAAGAAAGATGTTTTACCAGTTCCTAAGAAAGATATAAAGTTCATGAACCAGATCATACCAGATCCTAATGCGATAGTTTGCCAACCATGTTTTAATAAAACTGGAAAGAAAACACCTAATGCATCATTTAACATTACTGCAAAAGCTACGTTACCTAATGCTGCAGAAATCCAATATCCCCAAGCTGAATTAAAACCTACATAACGGCCAAAACCAGCTTTTGCATAACCATAAATACCTGAAGTTATATCTGATCGTTCTTCGGATAACGTTTTAAAAGTATACACTAAAAGGCCTACTCCAATACCCGATATAATCCATGATAATATTACTGCTCCTAATGAGGCACTTGCTGCCATATTTTGTGGTATATTAAAAATACCACCTCCAATCATTGAACCAAATACAATGGCTACAAGACCGGCTAACCCTACTTTTGTAGATTTGTTTTCCATAATTTTGTTGATGAATATGTATTATTGATGATTAATTATTTCATAGAATGTCTCTATACAAAACGAGTTCTATGCTATCTTAAAATGTTGAGAATTAACTCTTCTCTATAAAGAAATGATCAAAAGTTAGATCATGAAGTCATCTTCAAATGTGTTCATGAACTCTTCAAATATCTGATCGTCTATATCTTGGTATACTGCCGCTTCCTCTTCTTTAGAATATTGAGAATCGATAAAGTCTATATCTTCAAACAACTCATTATTATCGATTAAACTTACTTCAAACTGCAGTTCTTGATGAATAAATTGATCTTGTAAATTCATAGTATATAGTATTCTGTTGTGATGATTAATTATATCACAAAGGTCTTGAATGACAGATCATTTCATTCGTAAAAACTCAACGCTAATTGGTAAAAAACTGAATTAATACATTAAAAAGAATCGACGTTACTTTTTAACAATCAAAAAGACTCAGTGAAGCTGAAATAAAGTCCATGAGAGGATTGACCAAATCCCATATCAATCCCCACATTCATTCTAGGTTGTAATTCGTATCGATACCCTATTCCGTAGTTTTGCATCCATTGTGTCAGTGATTTCATATCAGGTGCAATACTTCCAGCTCCTACCCACATCACAATTCCACTTTTTGTTAGTTCACCATTTCTTTTCATAAAAGTATGACGCCATTCCACTTCAAAAAAAGCAGAGGTATTGTCTCGATATTGGCCAACGATATACCCTCTTAATCGCTTAGAACCTGCAATATCAGAAAGCATATTTATCGGCACATCACCTTGTGCATTCCTAGAATATACCCTTCCTGCGATTACATTTCCTTTACGGATAAAAGTGCGGTAATAACGTAAATCCAAAGATGTTACATGAGCTTGATAAGCGCTGCCTAATGCTTTTGCATAATTAATATACTTTAGATTGAAATAGATCCCTTGCCATGCATTTACAGTTATGTCTCTACTATCATAAGTGATATTTATACCTAGACCATTCATGAAGTATTGAGAGGAGAACTGGTTATAATATGGGTCGTCTAACATTACTGGATTCACATCGGTATTGTTAGCATAAAAGAAATCAAAAGATGGACCGATATAAAAGTTCTTTGTTAACTTGAACATCACATCAACAGCTACATCTACTTTAGATTCGGTATACTGTGTAGTTGAATCTGACTTATAATTGGAATCGATCTCCTGATAACCTTTACCATAATAATCCAAGGATCTCTTATTGATATTGACATCAGAGTTGATTCTCATTTTATCTTGAAACCAGAAAGTTGTGATATTGGAATGAAGCCCTAAAGCTCCCGAAGAACTGTAAAATATATTTGCAGGGATTGAAGATCTCTGAATTAACGAATCTGATTTATCGGTCTTAAAACTCAATAAGAAACCTCCAGCAACCAAAAATCCTATATCTGCAGTATACCCAGGACCAAACAAAGGTGATAACCATGGTTTTCCTGCAGTAATTGCCTCCTTTTTCTTCTCTTTATGTTTCTCCAAATAGGCCTTCATTTTACTTTGGGCGCTAGATATTTGAGTAGCAAATAGTACAAACAACAAAGAGAGACAGTATTTACTGATAATATGATGATATAATTTTTTCATAGCTACTTAGCTCCTATACAATAAATCTATTTCTATTAAATGAAATGGAATTTGTCCTTCATTTTCCTGAACTAAAATCTTAATATTGATCACCTAAGTCAGTAATTAAATCGTCAAAAATCTGTTCGTCTAGAGGACGATGTAGAACATCCAATTCTTCCTCTGAAAATGACGATTCTATATTTTCGAAATCCTCAGAAGTTTCTAAATTTTCACTTCCATAATAATTTTCTGTTGGTATAAATTGATCTTGTAAATTCATAGTAGTATTTCTTTTTGATGAATAAATTGATGATGACACAAAGGTCTAGAAATACTCTCCCAATAGATGGTAAAAAATGATAGATAATTGGTAAAAAAAGAATTATTCAAATCCTTCAACTACACTTTAGTTTAATCGTATAAAAAAAACCACACAAAACAGCAACAGTAACTACTCAAATACAACAAGTTAAATACAAATAATATAATATATAGAGATCCTTAAATCCATTTAATAGAATACAATAGACCAGTATAAAAAGTATATAAATTAATCTAATAGAGCATATATTTTGGGTAATAAAAAAGGAAATAATTTACCAATATACATCTGTTTTCTACTAATGCAAAAATACTGAGTTTACTAATTTTGTCATGTCATAAATCAAGATATTAATATTCCACATCACACTCGTTGGATTGAATTATTAAAATAAACATTAGGTAAAATTTTATTGAGTTTACACCCTATCAGCCCTGCCGTTAGGGTGTTTTTGTTGACAGAATATAGTATATAAAAAAAGTGATACTAATCGATTAGTATCACTCTTCTTTCTATAATAATATTTCTCGCCTAACGGAACATTCTATTCAACTCATAAGAGTCTGCATTAGTATAGAATTCACTAAATACATCATTAGTTTCCTGAAATGCAGCTGAACTAAAACGATGGTCCAAATGGAAATTGATATTCTCCGCTTTTGAGTAGGTGTTTTTTACTTTCGTAAAATTCTTCTTAGGTTTTCTAGTAACAATATTCATAGTATAAAAAATTAAGTATTAAAAAATAGGTTATTATTGAGTAGTATTAATTTCTGCGGGTTACTTTCGGTAAGTTATTACCATTTTCAAGTACTCTATCTTTTGGCCAATACTCTCTTAGTATTAAAGAGAACCTTCCTTTTTCTGGAGTTGGTAACCAATTACTTTCTGCACCAACTTCTGGTTTAGTACTTTGAATGTAGATGTCTAATGATCCATCTTCATTGAATTTTAATCCATCCTGGCTTCCTACTTTATATCTGTTGATCAAGTTTTTCACTAGGAAGTTTTTCTCGTTGTAGCAAGTTAATGACCAAAATGCATTCACTTGAGGTAATTGCTCTTTTGTAAAGTGCAATACATATTTCCTTTTTGAGGTAAGTACTTTACCTCGACTATCTATTCTTGTAGCGGCATAAATTGCATCTTCCCTTTGGTTCATTCCCAACCTTGTAAAAGCTACATAGGCGCTACTCGAATATTTGTCTTTGTATTTTTTGATTACTGAGTTACTATACAACCAAGGGAATTTCTGACAAGTATTATTTTCAGAGTACCATTCTGATTGCATTTGCTTAGGTACAGACTCAAAAACAATCGTTTCTTTTACTGATAACTTTGTGATATCATAGTTCTGCCCCGCCTGAAATCCAATTTCTTTAAGTTTGGATAGCATAGTGGAATCCGAATCTAATGGCTTATTCTGATATAAAAGCATCGATAACCTATTCATGAATTGCTCTATGTTCAATTCTTCAACAGCCTTAATAGGGTAAGTATCGGCTTTATATAGTACCATTTCCTTTTTGGGTGTATAGTCTTGATTATCCCATTGGCTTAACGGTCTCGCGGTAATTCCTTTCTGGAATTTGATTACTTCGTCCTTATCTTTTTGCGACTGCTTCACCATAATACGTCCATGAATCCAAGCAGAATTTGTTGGTGAAGATATATGAATCATCCCCTTAGGTAATTCTCCTTCCCAATTGGGACCAGTGTATACTATAAACTGTTCTTTGTTTCCAGTTGTCCTAGTTCCAGGTGAAGCAAATACATTAGAAAATGCATCCATTGTAGGCATCAAAAAGTAATGATCTGAAGCAGGAATATGAACAACAACTGGCTCATCTGATAAGTCTAACCAACACATAGAATAGAAAGTATCTACATTGGGTCTGACTACATTTCTAAATTCCCAATCTGGAAACCTATGATAATGATGAAAAGTATTGATTGCATTATCCTCAAATTGATTTAAGAAATAACGCTTTGTATAATCCATTAATACTATTGGAAATCCAAAAGCATATACTTCTTTAAACAGTTCTTCTTTTTGCTGCATTTCTACAACATCTTTTTTAAACTTCCATGAAGCCAAAACAAGAACTCCTAAAAGTAGAAGTACCAATAAAAGTATATGTGAGGATTTAGAGATCTTCATTCTAAACAATTTTCATAGTATTAAGCATAGATATCTAATAAAACGAGGGATAAAAAAGTCAGAATTTTATATTTCAATCATTATCTTTCATAATTCGATTATACCAGTAACCAGTAAACCAAGAGGCATTAGCTACCTCTTGGTATTGTAAGTTTAAGCGGATTGAAGTACAGAGTTGATAAAGTCTTTTCTATATTGTTTTGGGCTAAGGTTAAATTTCTTTTTGAAAGCAGATGAAAAATGACTAGCACTAGAAAAGCCTAAATCCATAGCAATCATCGACATTGTTTTACTTCCATCTCTTAACATTACTCTTGAATGGTCTAACCTCTCATCCAAGTGGAATTGATGGATTGTAGTACCGAAAATCTGTTTAAATAAGAACCTTAATCGACTCTCACTTAAGCCACATTCTTTCGATAACTCATCAATGATGATCTGCTCATTAATTCTGTTTTTTAATATATCTCTTGCTTTAAATACGGGTTCTACACTAAATGTATATTTATTAGATTCGTCAATCTTCTCCCTATCATTAATATTCGAGAAGAACACTGTAACTAAATGTTTGGCGTAAATCTCTAAGTATTCATTCTCAAAAAGACTACCTTTTTCTACTTCAAAAGCCTTTTGGAAAAAGTCTCTCATACTTGGGTCAAATTCTTCAAATACAAAAAACTGCTTTTCTAAATCCAGTGATTCAGCTAATGCCTTACTCTGGTCAATAAACTTTTGATAATAGTCTTTCTCCAAACGAACAGAAAGGTATTGTACTGTTCTTCCTTCTTCAATTGTAAAGCTTAAAGCTTCAGAAGAATTAATACTAAACGCTCCGGTAGTATTCAGTTTATACTTCTTTTTTGATTGCTTTACATTACAAGTCACTTCTACTGAGGTTGTAAAAGGGTCTCCAAAAAGAATAGGTATATATTCAGCATAGTCATCCAATTGATAACCATCTACATCTAAAGTCTTATTTAATTTATAATCGAATCGGATTAATTCAATCGAATCATTCAATTTGAACCCCTCAATTTCTCCCTTACCAATCTCATTATTGAAAGTCATTTTATGTCCTTCCAATTTACCATTAAAGAGTTTGGTCCAAGATTCCATTACATGAGTTAATTCCAATTTTGACATATTAGGTATTTTATAGTAGAAAGTATTTAAAAAATTTTAGTACCAGTGTTATGTACTTAAGCTAAAAAAATAAACCACTGTTATATTACAGGGCTTCCTCGTTAAACATATGGGTAATTTACATGAACACTTAACTATCGTCGTCAACTATCCAAACGTGTCTTTTTGAGATTTAAACTTTCACAGAACGGTAAAAGTGTTTCATAATTCGACTTTCAAAAGCATTTTTTAAAATTTTTAGCTTCAGATTATGATGTAAACGTTAATGAAATTAACTATTAACTAATGACTGTTTACATCGATTGTTCCCTTCTGATAGATAACGTTTAACTCATTATATCATCAAACTCAATACGACATGAAAAAAATACTTTCGGTACTACTAACAGTATTTATAACATTTTCCAGTTTTGCTATTAATGAACCTGTTAGCCTAGATAAAGAAGCTAAAATTTATATCCATAATACATCTGCCGGTGTTGCTGCATTTGCTTTTAGTGACAACGGAAAGGTAAAATATATTATAGACCTTAGTGATGGATCATTTTATGAATATGAAGGTACCTACACAAAAAATGAAAAAACTGTTGAAGTAAATCTTACCAAAGGGCATGGTGAAACGAACATGGGAATTGAATTGAAAAATATCAAACCTAAGAGAAGTAAAGTGCATTTGAATATCAAAGACAATAACACTTTAGTAGATCAGGATCACCTTAAACATGGTGTTTTCCATTTGTTAGAAAATCCAAAAGGAAAGTAAATCAGCACCTTTCACTTAAAATGTTTATTATCTTTGTAAAAAGGGTATAAACATTAAACATATGAAATTAATACAAACTCTAGCGGTGATACTGCTTGCTTCCATCGCTACTTTAGCTCAGAATTATCCATTTGAAAGACAAATTATTTTCGAACAAAAAGAAAATGGTGTCGTAAAAGAATATCCTTCCATTAAGATTATGGTGGGTCAGAGTGAAGCCATTGGAGCAAGAGCTGTTTTAGAAGAAGATGCCGGAGCACAATATTTCATTGTTGACTTTGAAAAAAATAAATATCTGATCTTAATGCGTCAGTTTGGGCAAAAAATCGCTGTCGAATCTGAAGCAGATGTTTCTAAACTAGATGTTTTGGGAATTGATGGTGCTAAAGTAGAAGAAGTGAAAAAAGGAAAGAAAGAAATCCTTGACACAAAATGTAAAATCTACAAAGGCACAAAAGATCATTTAGAAGTAGAGCTTTATATCGGTGCTCCTAAATTTGCTGCCAAAGGTCTACATAACCTTACAAAAGTAATGACAGACCGTATCGGTATTGATTTAGCTGATGACGAGATGATCCTAGGAGCCAAAATCGTTGATAAGAAAAATAATGGTACGCTAGAAGTTGAAGCAACTAAAGTGTACGAGAAACCATATAAATTAAGTACTGAAGGGTATAATACATTTGGTACAGGTGGTATGGGATTCGGTTTCTAATCACAACGCTATATCAACAAAAAAGTCCTTGATACGAAATACCAAGGACTTTTTTTATTGGCTATGAATTTTGATTAATCAAAAATCTGTTCCATTGTGATACCAAACTCATCTTCAATCTCTGTTAAGCGATTAAGATCTTTTTTCGTAAGAATACAAAGAGAAAGTCCTTTCTTACCAGCTCTAGCAGTACGACCACTTCTATGAGTAAAGTATTCAGACTTATCCGGTAACTGATAGTGCACAACATAAGCTAAGTCTGCAATATCAATACCTCTAGCCGCTAAATCTGTAGCAACCAAAATTTGTAACTTCTTAGATTTGAAAGCACGCATTACTTTGTCTCTCTCATTTTGTGACAAGTCACCATGAATAGACTCTGCTTTAATCTGCTTACCATGTAACTGTTTCGCTACTTGTTGAGCATCTGCTTTCGTTCTAGTAAAGATCACACCTCTTTCATCACCTTGCTGACGTACGAACCAGTTTAATGTTTCCATCTTATGCTTCAGGTCAGTAATGATATACTCGAACTTGATTTTTTTATTGATCACATTCATTGGGTTCACCTCAATTCTGAATGCATCTTTTTTCATATACTTCTTAATAATCTCTTTAATCCCTGCAGGGAAAGTAGCGGAGAATAACCAAGTAGCTTTTTTATTTGTTGTCAGGCGAAGAATTTTATTTAAATCCTCCTTGAAACCCATACTTAACATTTCATCTGCCTCATCCATCACTACAGTTTTCACTTGTGATAAATCTACAGCATTTCTATTGACCAAATCAATTAGACGGCCTGGCGTCGCCACAATAATATGTGTAGGACGTTTTAGCTTATTGATTTGAATATCAATAGGAGCACCACCGTATACAGCTTCACAAAATACTTTATGATAGTACTTTGTAAATCTGAACAGTTGTTTTTGTATCTGTTGCCCTAACTCTCTGGTAGGTGATAAAATTAAAGCCTGAGGTTGTGGATTTTTAGGGTTTACAGCATGAAGTAATGGTAAACCAAAAGCAGCAGTTTTACCAGTTCCCGTTTGTGCCTGTCCAATAAAATCAGTTCCCTCTTGCATTAAAAACGGTATTGATTTTTGCTGAATAGCGGTCGGTTCTTCAATGCCGTTTTCCTTTAGTGCTTTCACAATTGCACTATGAATTCCTAAATCCTTGAATGTCATAATAATCTTAATGATTCATTTTTCGATCACAAAGGTAAGTGGATTTATCGGGATTTTATGAGTTGAAGAGATTTTGTAAGGATTCTTTAAGAATAAGACTATCAAAACATTGATTGAGCATAAAAAAAAGGACTGTGGGGAAGCAGTCCTTTTCTAATAATAGTATTACGTTTTTAATAACGATATACATCAACCCATTCTAGATAAACTATACGAGGGTTGTCAGCAAACATTGATGTGGGCAACTCAATTTCGTTGTAGCCTGTCGCCTTATCCATCTTTTTAATCTCTGTACCTTTGTACGTTGAGACATATTGTGGTCTACTACTGTCTGAACTGTAAAAGCGTTCGAAAATATGCTCTTTGTCCGTGTCAGTATAGGCTTTGAAACCTTCTACTCTGTCAAAGGGCAAGCGAACCACTATTTTCTCAGACCAAGTGTTCCCTTGTGGTAAAGTAATACTAGCTTTACCGATATCAGCGGCATGGACGAAGTCAATCACTTTCTCACCAATCGAGTCGGTCATTTTTACTTCATTGTGTCCTCTGATAGATTCATAGCGTACTGTCGTGTCAATCTCATCTTTTGTGCTACACCCAAAAAAACATAGAATTGATAATAATAATAAAGTTTGTCTCATTTAAGAAGTTTATAAATCGTGGAGTACAAGTAAGTTAATCTATCCATTAAAAGTTTTTGCTTGAGAAATTAAATTGGTACGATCCCTGAATTCATTAATTTTTAACGGAGCTTTAATTTATGAATTTTTACAGAAATATTATAAAAAATCGAAGAGTATTTGTGTAAAAAAAGCACTTTAAGTAAACAAAGGTACTTAAAGTGCTTTTTATGATATCTATTTGATTTCTAATAACCTAATTTGATAATATTTAGGTTATCCCCATATGCATTTGCTATGGCTAATTCGTTGGTTCTTTTGATGTATTTTAGACCACATGGACCATCAGCTGTTGACTGAATAATTCTTGGTTCTCTTTTTAAAGAATCTGTTACTTTAATAATCACATTTTCTTTTTTATCGGCTCCCCAAGCTGTTAAATAGTAGCTCATTGATCCGTTAAATGTAATATCTTCCAAGTAAGGATACTCCGGAATAGACAAGGCCAATTCAACCGTATTGTCTTTTAATGAACAAGAATAGATTCCTCCTCCAGATTCCTGAGAGCTTAAGATCAATACTTCTTTCAACTTTTTATTGTACAATAACCCCGCAGGTGCTATAACGTCTTTTGTAAGTACCGAAACATCTTTCTTCTTGATATTTATCTTAAAAACAGTGTTCGCCTCTTTATCAGAAACAAAGATATCTGTTCCATCAGAAGAAATTGATCTAAGAGCAGTAGCTCCTTCGACAGTTTGTTCAAAAACTTTTTCTTCTGTCTTTAAGTTAAATCCTTTTACAGCATTTGAATCTGCTACATATAAAATGCCTGACTCAATCATTACGCCTCTTGGATGGTTTAAACCTTTTACTGCAAATACAGCACCTCCACGTCGGCCTCTTTTAATTACTCCATTATTGCCAGGTGATGAAATATAAAAAAGTCCTGATTTTTCATCGAAAGCTACATCTTGTGGTGTTTGTAGTTTAGCGTCTGGATCAGCAGTAATTGTTTTTTTTCCTTTTGATTTTTTTTTCTTGGAATCATCACTCTGCCCTATTACAGCTTGAGAGATACCTAATACCAAAAATAAACTGATTAATATCCTATACATTTCTCGTCAATTTATTCTATTTGTTAACCCGATCAATGCACAAATATAAAAGAAGAATTAGTTCTGTATCATAATACTTAGTGTTATAAAATACTATCATTGATATATTCAATATTATTAAGAGCCAAAAAAGGTCAATAACATTGTTTATTATTGACCTTTTTAGTGAAAATTTTTATTTCGTTTACATTATAAAACACCCTTCTTGATTGCTTCTGAAGCCAAATGAATAATATTTTTCATCTTGTTCTTTTTAATCATGTTCTTTTTATGGCGATTAACTGTCTCCACTGCAATTTCTAACTTTCCTGATATTTCTTTAGCACTCATACCGTCAGAACTTAAAATCAGGATATCCTTTTCACGATCTGATAATTCAATGAGATGAGATGGCTTTTCTGGAGCACAATACGCTTCCACATTAAGGTTGACAGATTCTTTTTCCTCAGAGTTATAGAAATTGATAGTATAATTCTGATCTGTTGTGATATGAGAAATATTAGTAACACTAATAAAATACATCGTCACTTCACCATTCTTAATACGAATAGGAATGTTTTGTTGCATTAGTACTTCTTTTTTCCCTGCCTCACTAATTCCTCTAAAAGTAAAACTTGATTTATAAGGCTTGTTACCTCTTGTCGAGTACAAGTACAGATGATAACTAAATAGTTTATCAATGGTATATAAATACATCTGCCTATCATCATCCAATATAAATTCATTTACTAAATCTATTAGATATTCTACTGGCCCAGAAGGCACATCATCAGTAAAGTATGTTCCTTGAACAGCTAGAACTTGAAATGTTTGCTGCTCAACATCTAAAATGCATGAATAAGTAGGTCCAGGATAATGGTAACTCTTACTTTCTTCTAGAAGTTTATCATAATTATCTAAGTCTTTGATAACATTAGACTGTACTTTCTTACTCGTCCCTTTCTGACGGTATATATGTATCAATTGTTCCTTAAATGTAAGAGAAGCCTTTTTCATTTCAGTAGTCTAAAAAATATTGAGTCGCAAACAGTAACGAATGGTAACCATAATATTTTTTGTATTTGTCTTTTTAACGATATTCTTTTTGTGTGTCGTGACGGTATGAATACTCACATTGATCTTTTCAGCTAATTCCTGATTAGATAATCCTTCGCTAACTAAAGATAAGATCTCTATTTCTCGTTTGCTTAATGATAAAATAGCGTGACAGGTTTCTAAGTCTTCAACTGATGAGATATTACTAAATGCAATATTCTTCTCTAAATTTACAAAAGTGACACCTTTTTTCAAGGCAGAATCTAAAGTATCATCAAATAAGGTATTAAATACTGTAATTCTAACGATCTGTTTATCTTCAAAATCAACTTGTGTTACTTCGGCAAACACCTCTTCTACTCTACCGTCTTTATAAACAAAGGGGTACGAAAAAAAGGATCTAAAACCATTTAAGTTATCCTTATAGATGTCGTAAAATGTTTCTAAAATTTGTTTTATTCTAGGCAATGAAGTGGATTGAAATTCTTTTGTTCCAATAGTAAATCCATCAGCATTCAATATTTCATCTTTCGCGTAGCCAGTTACTGAAGTAAAATTCTCAGAAACGTTCTCAAATTTTCGGTCAAAACAGTTAAATATATAAGAGAAGTTGTCACCTAAACTTAAATACTTCCCTCTTAACCCTTCCTCTAGGTCGTTAATACTTGTCATGCTAGTAATATATAATAGGTAAAGGCACTCATCTTTAAATTGTGCAATCTCTACGGATAGTAAAACAAAAGTAATGAGATCCATTTTCATTACCAATTAAGCATTCATAAAATCAGCTTGAAATTGCATTAATCCCATTTTACCACCAAATAGTGATATAGAACTTCATTAGTAATCAAACAAAAAACAACACACATGTATCAGATTATCAATAACTTGAACAAATATCGATCATCCTATCAAAGCGTACTTATTCATATTTTACCATTGTGAGACATCTTCCTAATAAAAGCTAACAAAAGGAAATAAAGAATTTTAAGTTTCGTTATACTACTAAATGTTAAATCGACATCTACGCCCAAAGTTATTTTTTAAGTAAAAACAATCACTTTACTCATGTTTTCTCTTAAAAACTTTTAACTTGTATAACAAGACCGTCGAAATCTTTTAATCAATCATTTTCAGCTATTCTACAAGATGAAAAACAATAACTCAATTTTATTTTTTTTATTTTCTTTACTTCTTTCTTTGGGTGCTAATGCCCAGAATAAAGCACTTATCCCAATCGAACAAAATGGACTTTGGGGATACTGTGACTTTTCTAGAAACATTATCATCGAACCCCAATTTGATGACGCCAAACTATTTGATAACGGGTTAGCCATAGTAAGTAGCAACAATAAGTATGGTGTTATCAACCAAGAAGGAAACTGGGTCATCAGTAACAAATACAATGAAATTACTTCCACATTAGCTAATGATGAATTTATTGTAACAACATCAAAAGGTAAATCAGGGATCATTCACACTAATGGAAACAAAGTTTTAAACACCAAATACGACAGTGTTTTTGTATTTGATGAAAGAGGTGATTATTTGGTATTTAACAAAAACCAATGTGGTTTATATAATACGAACGACCAAAATTGGATTTTACCTGTAAAGTATACCGAAATTGCATATGATGAAAATAGCCTACTAAGAATTACTCAAGCGAATAAAATAGGATTCTTAAATGCCGAAAATTTCCAAATAGTTTCTGAACCTCAAATTATAGTCAATAAAACGAGAGGCGGTGTTGCAATGAAAGCCGTTGTTTTTGATGACTGGACAGATTTCTCAGTGGTAAGAACCGATGGAGGCTATAACATTCTAAACAAAGAAGGTAAAGTATTACTTGATACTTCGTCTCCACAAAAAATTGAAGAAATTGATATTGAACTGTATAACGCTAACGGTTACAATATACCTTCGAATGCTATGTATGTTGCTGAAGATCAAATTTTCTTAGCTGTTGGTGATACTTTTGAAGTCAAGAACATTGAAGAATATAAATTAAAGGCCGTAGATTACGATGGTCTTGGAATCCTACAAAAAGGCGATAAATTTTATATCACAAACTTAGATAAAACTGTTTCTGAAGGCTACGATAGCCTGTTCAGTTTTAATAAAGATTATCTGCAAGGTGTAAACTATAATCCTGCTTCCGGAACATCAACAAAATCATTAGTAGTTATCAATAAAAAAGATGCTGATTTAGGTAAAGAGGTCGTTTCTAATTTCACAACGATGATTTCATACTCCAACGATGATATAAATAAAGATCAACATTGGGCTTTAGTCATCTCCGATAAGAATAAACAAGGTATTTTTGATCTAGATAACAAAAAATACATCATTGAAGCTAAGTATGATTATATCTTCACTCCTTATCTTAAAGATTACGGCTTAATAATGTTAGGAGATGAAATTGGTAACTATGCTTTCTATAATGTAAAAACTAATAAAGTCATTTCAGAAATGACATATACTCCTACAGTCAATACAACGGCAGCGGATAAAGGAATATTATTCTTTGAGAAAAATGGAAAAGGTAGTCAATCGACAAAAGTATTAGATGTCTACTCGATTAAAGAAAATAAGTTAACGGGTAAAGTAATAAATGGTTATGATGTTAAAGTAAGAGCTGCCAAAGGTTCTTTACATTTTAACCCTAAACATTTAGGTTGGGAAACAAACCTAGCTTACGAATTTAGTGAGTTTGCTCCTGATAATTTTGAATACATGTATGTCAACGATCATGGTCATGGAGAAATTGGAATTGGGTTCCTAGATAAAGATTTTAAAGAATTAGTTCCTGCCAATTATGCTACCGTTTCTTTTGCTTCTGAAAAAGAACCTTATATAAAAGTAACTGACTTTATGTTCAATGAAGGAATGTTATCTCCTAAGGGTGAAGTGGTCGTTCCAATAGGAAAATTCCAAGAGGTGCACCCTATCTCAGACGGTATAATTCCTGTGGTAGATAAGAATGGGATACAGCATTTCCTTGATAAAAACGGCAACGAACTAACCGTAAACAACTGATATTTAATTCATTAATAGTTGTATTTCTTGAGTTTTGTTTGTAGATTATAAGAACTAAAGCATTTCACAACCTTACCTAACGGTTAAAATGCACCTGAAACTATAATCCACATAACATAATAAAAAGTACGCAAAACGATTCAATTGTGTACACCCATAATTATTACAAAACCAAGAACACAACTATGAATGCTGCAAATGATCAAAACGAGTTTAAAAAGCTCTTTGCCGCCTACCGAAAGAATAAATCGGTAGAGGAGGAAACCATGTCTTTCCTAGACTACTTGGAAGAAGTGCAAAAAGATACCGACTTAGCGGATCTAGCTCACAAGAGAATGTTTAAAGCAATTACAAACCAAGGCTTTAATGTTCTTGATACCGAGAAAGATGTCCGACTGAGAAGGATTTTTGGACCACACTCCAAACTAAAAAGTTATAATTTCTTTAAGGACGAGTTTTTCGGTATTGAAAAAGTATTGCAAAAGCTCGTCCGTTATTTTCACTCAGCATCCCTAAAAGGTGAAGAAAGTAGACAGGTATTATTTTTAGTAGGACCTGTGGGGGCGGGTAAATCTTCGCTGATTGAAAAGCTGAAAAGTGGTTTAGAACAATCCAAGCCATTTTATTTCTTAGAAGGGTCACCAATGAATACGAATCCTTTATGTGCGATACCACAAGATTTACGTCCCGAAATGGAAAGTCGCCTTGGCGTTGAAATTGAAGGAGAACTAGACCCAGTTACTCAACACATCTTAGACCATGACTTTAAAGGCGACTTTACCAAATTTAAAGTTGTAAAACGTTCTTTCTCTATTCGTAAAAGAATGGGAGTCGGAATGGTACCACCTGTAGACCCTAACAACCAAGACACCTCTGTACTTATTGGCTCCGAAGACATTTCTAAACTAGACCGTTACAGTGAAGACGACCCTAGAGTTTTAACTCTAAATGGTGCTTTCAATGTAGGAAATAGAGGTTTAGTTGAATTCATTGAGGTTTTCAAAAACGAAATTGAATACCTACATGTAATGCTTACCGCAACACAAGAAAAACGTATACCAGCACCAGGTAAACATGGTATGATATACTTTGACGGTGTGATCCTTGCTCACTCGAATGAAGCAGAATGGAATCGTTTTAAAGCAGACCATACCAATGAAGCTATTTTAGATAGAATTGTTAAAATCGAAGTACCGTATGTTCTAGAGCTGTCGGAGGAAATCAAGATTTATCAAAAAATCATTGGTAAATCGGACTTCAATGCACACATCGCACCACACTCGTTAGAAATCGCTTCAATGTTTGCCATTCTAACTAGGTTAAAGCCTACCAACAAATGCGATCTATTGACGAAGCTGAAGCTTTACAATGGTGATGAAGTCACAGAAAATGGGCAATCCAAACGTATCAACGTGATGGAGCTTAAAGAAGAAGTTGAAGACGAAGGAATGAGCGGTATTTCAACCCGTTTCATCATGAAGTCTTTAGATAATGCCCTATCTGACACAGAAACAAATACAATCCATCCTATTGCTGTTTTAGATGCTCTACAAAACAAATTGAAAGAAGAGCCTATGCCAGGTGATATTAAGGACCACTACATGCATATCCTTAAGGATATTCTTTATAAGGAATACCTGAAAATGCTTGAAGGTGATATCACAAAAGCATTTGTTCATGCTTATGATGAGCAGGCTGAATCATTATTCCAAAACTATTTAGATCATGTTGAAGCCTATGTACTGAAGAGAAAAGTTACAGGGGCCAATAATGAAGAACTTGACCCAGATGTTAAGTTCCTAGAGTCCATTGAACAACAAATCGGTATATCAGGAACAGCTGCAGATGGATTCCGTCAGGATGTAATGAGTTATGTAACGCATATTCTCAGAAGAAATGGAGAATTACATTACACAAGTTATGAACCTCTAAAAGAAGCTATTGAGAAAAAATTGATGGCGTCTGTTAAAGACATCACCAGAATTATTCTTAAAGCCAAAACTAGAGACGACTCACAGAAATCAAAATATGATGCTATGGTATCCCAAATGATAAATATGGGATATAATGAAGAAAGCGTTGAAGCGGTGTTATCATTCGCTTCAAACAACCTATGGAAAGATTAGCAGCATCATATAGGTTGTAGAGGCAAGGTGCCCCCGCCTTGTCTCTCTTTTACCTATCAAAAAAATTACATCATGGCTATTTTTAAAGAATTCAGCAAACAGAAAAGAGATCGTTCTGCTGCTGATAGGCAACGCCATAAAGAACTTGTAAAAGAAAAAATCAAGAAAGGTATTGCTGATGTTATAGCAGAAGAATCGATCATTGGTCAAGACAAAGACAAAAAGATTAAGGTTCCCATTAAAGGGATCAAAGAGTACCGATTTGTCTTCGGGTCTAACAAAGGAAAAGGTGCAGCACAAGGCACTGGTAAAGAACAAAAAGGGCAAGTAATACAAGACCAAAATGCCCAACAACAAAAAGGCAAAGGAAAAGGTGAAGCAGGCAGTGACCCTGGTGAAGATATCTATGAAACCGAAATCACACTAGAAGAAGCCATTCAGTTTATGTTTGAAGACTTGGAATTACCTGATATGGATCAGAAAAAGTACTTCCAGACAGATACTGAGGTGATGCGTAAACTGCTTGGCTATCAGAAAAAAGGAATTAGAGCCCGACTTTCAAAACGAAAAACTATGATGAATAGGATAAAGCGTATGAAAGCTAAAGGCATTGATAGCAAAGCATTATATGAAAGTAAAGATTCTTCTTTCCCTTTCCATAATGATGACCTAGTATACCGTAGGCTGCAAGTTGACACTGAAGAACATTCTAATGCAGTTGTTCTTTGTCTTATGGATACATCTGGATCTATGGATCAAGCAAAAAAGTACTTAGCAAGAAGTTTTTACTTTATGCTGTATACTTTTTTACAGACACGGTATGAAAACACTGAAATCATTTTTATCGCTCACCATACTGAAGCCAAAGAAGTGACCGAAGATGAGTTTTTCCACAAAGGAGAATCCGGAGGTACTATTATTTCCTCAGCATATAACAAAGCCTTAGAAATTATTGAAGAACGATATAATCCACTACTATGGAACATTTATGCTTTCCATTGTTCAGATGGTGATAACTTTTCTTCTGATAATAAGAAGGCTATCGAAAGTGCTGTGAAGCTAAGTAATGTCTGCAACTTGTTTGGCTATGGAGAAATTAAACCTGATGTCGGTTACTCATGGTCTTCCATGATTGATGAATACAAAAAAATCGAGGAAGACAACTTCATTTGTTTAAGAATGAGAACAAAAGAAGCCGTTTGGCCTGCACTTCAGAAATTTCTCAGAAAAGATAAAAGTAATACACTTATGGATTAAGTAAGTGCTATGAATATCCTTCATAAATAAACTATTAAAAATGGATTGGGTATTAAAAGATTTAGCAAAATGGAACGATAAGATTGAAGAAATTGCCCAAGAATGTGGTTTAGACTATTACCCTCAAGAATTTGAAGTATGTGATTACCATGACATGCTTGGGTACCAATCTTACGTAGGGATGCCTTCAAGATATCCCCATTGGAGTTTTGGAAAATCGTTTGAAAAACAAAATACCATGTACAAATTGGGAATGAGTGGCCTAGCTTACGAAATGGTTATTAACTCAAATCCCTGTCTTGCCTATTTAATGATAGACAACCCGTTATCAATGCAAATTTTGGTAATGGCCCATGTATATGGACATAATGACTTCTTCAAAAACAATATAAATTTCTCTAAAACAAGAGCTGAATATGCTCTAGAAATGTTTAAACTTAACGCTGACCGTATTCGTTCTTTTCATGAAACACCTAGTATTGGATATGAAGGTGTTGAAAGAATTTTAGATGCTGCTCATGCTATTAGTTTTCATGTTGACAGAAACCAACGCATTGTGCGCTTGTCTGAAGAAGAGCAAAGAATTCAACATTTTCAACATGTAAATAGAGAAAAAGACAATTGGGACGAACTCAAAAAACCTGAAAAAGATGAGGACTTTATTCCTGCCCTCTCAGAAGACTTGATGTTATTCCTTATAGAAAATAGTCGCTTTCTACAAAGTTGGGAAAAAGAAATCCTACGCATCGTAAGAGAAGAAACGTTATACTTTCTACCTCAAATGGAAACAAAGATTATGAATGAAGGTTGGGCCAGTTTCTGGCATTATACTATACTTCATAAACTTAACCTTCCTCCTGCTATGCATGTGGATTTTATCAGATCCCACAATCAAGTGATACGTCCTCATGTCGGTGGTCTTAATCCATATCACATTGGATTTACTTTAATGGCACACCTTGCAGGAAAAAAGGACGCTTTCGAATATGAAATCAATCCTAAAATATTTGATGTAAGAACTGTGGATAGAGATGCTTCTTTCTTAAGGAGATTCCTCACCAAAGAATTAATGGAAGAGTTGGGGCTTTTTGAGTACGAAAAAAACCAAGGAAGAATCACTGTCTCTAATACATCAGATGACTTCAAAGGATGGAAAGATGTTAGAGATACTTTGATTGCTCAAACAGGAACAGGTAGTATACCAGTGATAAAAGTGAAAGGAATTGCTCCTATTTCAAATTCACTAATGCTTGTACATGAGTTTGACGGTAGAGAACTTGAACTGGGATATGTAAGTAAAACCATGGAACATATCGCTACTTTATGGTCCGATTTTCCGGTAAAACTAGAAACTACTGTCGATGGACATGAAGTAACATGTATATACGCCAACAAAGAGTTTCGAGTCGAAGGTATAGATCGGGATGAAACCGAAACAGAATATACGCACATCTAAATGCATCAATGCTACAAAGTAAAATTTGTAGCATTTTTTATTCACAACAACTACCTCAAATTTTCAAAAAAACTTCCCACTCTTACTTCATTCATATTTTTTAAATGAATATCCACAAAAAAGGTAATATAAGTCATAAAAATGTCGTTCATTTGCAATTCGAACAAGCATTAAACATTGTGGGAGTATTTAGAAATATGTCGCGAAAGGACTCTGGAGAGAAAAAAGCGCGTTTAGATAAAGGAAGTATAAAGAAATTAAGAGGTGTTTTTAGATTTATGATGCCCTACAAAGGCATTTTCACACTCGGCTTAATCTGTCTCTTCTTCTCAAGTACAATTTTACTAGCACTACCAAAGTTAATTGGTACTTTGATGGATACAGCACAAGGTATTGTCACAATTCCTTGGCTACCTGATTTAACTTCAGTAGGCTTTGCACTCATCGCTGTATTATTTCTTCAAAGTTTATTCTCATTTGCAAGAGTATATCTTTTCGCTAAAGTAAACGAGAATGCTATAGCAGATTTACGAGGTGCTTTATATCAAAAATTCATGTCACTACCCATGTCTTTTTATGACAGGAATAGATCTGGCGAACTTTTCAGTAGAATTACTTCTGATGTTTCTGTACTTCAAGATACTTTTTCAACTACTCTAGCTGAATTATTTAGGCAACTTGCCACTTTAGTTTTTGGCGTAGTTATTTTATTCATGGAAAATCCAAAGTTGACGTTCTTTATGATGTTGACTTTCCCAGTACTTATCATTTTTGCTATCATCTTTGGTAAGTTTATTCGTAAGCTTTCAAAAGGTACACAAGATGCATTAGCAAAGGCCAATGTGATTGTTGAAGAAACTATTCAATCTATCGGTACTGTAAAAACTTTCGCGAACGAAGACTTTGAAGTCAACCGATACAACAGCAATTTATCGGGAGTTGTGAATATCGCCTTAAAAGCAGCAACATATAAAGGTACATTTATCTCATTCATCATTTTCGTATTGATGGGAGGTATCATTGGAGTATTATGGTATGGTACTTACATGGTGTCTCAAGGAGAAATCACGATTGGAGACTTAACCTCATTTGTATTGTATACGATGTTCATTGGAGGTTCAATTGGTGGCTTAGGAGATATTTATGGCAACTTACAAAAAGCTGTAGGTGCAACAGATCGAGTTGAAGAAATTTTAGCAGCAGAATCTGAACATGAAATTGACAAAGAAAACATTCCAAGATTAGAAGGAAATATTACTTTCAAGGATGTACGTTTCTCATACCCTACTAGAAAGGAGATTGAGGTATTGAAAGGTGTCAACCTACATATAAGCAAAGGTGAAAAAGTTGCTCTTGTTGGTAAGTCTGGTGGAGGTAAATCTACAATGGCACACCTATTACAACGTTTTTATGAAATTGAAGGTGGAGATCTTCTCATTGATGATAAATCGGCCAAAGATTATAACCTTATCGGATTCCGTAAACATGTAGGAGTTGTTCCTCAAGAAGTACTACTATTTGGTGGTTCTATTGAAGAAAATATCCGCTATGGTAATCCAGAAGCGACAAAGGAAATGATCATTGAAGCAGCTAAAAAAGCTAATGCCTTAGAATTCATCAATTCTTTCCCAGAAGGGTTTGAAACACTTGTAGGTGAAAGAGGTGTAAAACTATCTGGTGGACAAAGACAAAGAATTGCAATTGCTAGAGCGATCTTAAAAGATCCTGCTATATTGATCTTGGATGAAGCAACTTCTGCATTGGATATTGAGTCTGAAAAGTTAGTACAGGATGCTTTAGAGACGCTAATGGAAGGCAGAACTAGTTTGATCATTGCCCACCGTTTATCGACGATTAGAAATGCACACAAAATTGCGGTATTAGATAATGGTGTGATTTCTGAAATCGGTAAACACGATGAGTTAATGGAAAAAGAAGATGGAGCATATAATAAGTTGATCCAACTTCAAGAATTTTAAATTAATGCAATTTAAGAGTTAAACTACTCTAGTAATCTCATAAATCACTGATAATTAAGCAGTAGAAAAACCTGCTAATAGATATTTAAAAATAAGGTTAGAGGTCGAAATTTACATCGATCAACTAACCTTATTTTTTATTTGGTAATTTTTAGTCTTCTATATAAGTTTGTTTACAAATTATGAATAACACATCTATACATAACCCTATAGCTTTTTATTTATTCATAACACATAAAAAATAATCGATAACAATAATAGACACAAACAAATTATGGAAAACTACGCACCTAAAAAGGGAACTTTCACTTTTACTATGATTAAGCCTGGAGAAGAAAACCAAGATTACATTGGTGAAATCTTAACGATGATTCATGATGCAGGCTTCCGTATCCAAGCAATGAAAATGGTAAGGTTACGTACGAAACAAGCTGAAATGTTTTACCGCCACTTGTCTGACCAACCGTTCTTTCAAGATGTAGTAAATTACATGACTTCAGGACCTGTAGTTGCAGCCGTATTGGAAAAAGACAATGCAGTAGCTGACTACCGTAAATTGATTGGTGCAACAGATCCAACAAAAGCAGAAGACGGTACAATCCGTAAACGTTTTGCAAGATCAACTGATAGAAATGTTGTTCATGGTTCTGATTCTGATGACAATGCAGCTGAGGAAGCAACATTCTTCTTTTCTATGGGAGAACGTTACAACAATGAAGGACACTGTTTCTTTGGATGGGGTAACTAAGCTGAAATAGCATTCATATAAAAATAAAAAGTAGTCACGTCGACAAAAGGGGTGACTACTTTTTTTATAAAAAACATTCGGAGAATCTCTGAAAGCTTTAATAAATTGATATGAAAATTTTGTTTTACTTATTGTTTTTTTGAAGTAGGTAAGATGAAATTAACTTGACATCTTCCTGCGTCATTATATCGTGATCTATTATTTCTTCATTGTCTGAAATAGTTCTTTTCTTTTGAGACTTCATGATATTAAGATTTTTAAGTTCTGTTCAATTGTGATATATCTATTTGAACGCATTAAGTCTCTACCCGTTTGTGCTTTAAAGTTCAAAGTTTTTACCAAAAAGGTCAGATTAAATTGAGGTGCTATTTGTATTAAACAAAGAAAAAACAAAACATTTTAAATAACTGAAAATCAATTATTTCAAATACCATCTTAATATTGTTAACATATTATAATCGTCGTTTATTAATGATTACAAATGTTGTAAAAACAGGTCAACACGCATAAATTGAGGTATCAAAATACAAAAGCAACAAAGAAATGAATACCAAAAACAGCTATCTATAAAGAAAATTATTTCTTCCAACGCTTATTTATCACTTAAATTATCCAATGATTTACGGTAGTACCGAAAATCAATCAGAACCATTTTGCCTGTAGAAATTTAATACAAAGAAATCAATCATTATAAAATGAATTGACCTGTTTTTTGTATCACAATATTAATAGTGTTATACCTTAGATTCTTTACCTGGCCCTCATAAATGTTTTGCATTCTATGAGGGTGTTTTATTCAAACCTAAGTGATTCAATAGGATCTAATCTTGATGCTTTATTTGCTGGGTAAAACCCTGAAACAACTCCTACAACAACACAAACTACTATTGACACAATTAACCAGAACCAAGGAAATATAAAACCTTCGGTATCCATAAACTTAGCTAATACATTACCGATTAAGGCTCCAAAAAACGTCCCAAAAAGTCCTCCAATTAAACAGATAAAAATTGCTTCCATAAGGAATTGCTGTCTAATTGCAAAAGGTGTTGCTCCCAAAGACTTACGAATGCCTATCTCTCTTGTACGTTCAGTTACAGACACCATCATAATATTCATCAAACCGATAGATGCCCCTAACAATGTCACAATCGCAATAGCAAAACCTCCGATTCTAAGTTGCATTGTCATTTCATTAAATTCAGAGTTTAAAGAATCACTTCTTTTTATCTCAAAGGAATCTGGTTTTCCAAGTTGATCTCTTCTGATGATTCGCATTGTGCCTCTTGCTTCAGACATAGCATAATCAATACCTCTAGGATCTGTAGTATTTATTGTTGCTTTATAATATAAACTTTGCTGTGTAGCGAACTTATTAGCATTAAGAAGAGGAATAAACACCTGTCTATCGGCATCACCTCCACCAATACCTCCTTTCTCTTCCACGACTCCAATCACCCTAAACTTTTTACCTTTGAAACCGATAGCCTTATCAATAGGGTCTTCATCTTTTTCAAATAAGTTAGTATAAACCTCTTTTGAGATAATTGCTACATTTTGACCTTGAGATAATTCGATATTTGAGAACTCTCTACCATCTTTTATCTTATACCCATTATTTTTTAGGTACATATCATCGATACCCGTTACACTGTAATTGGGTGTTGTTTTTTTAGATAATCTTTTGATTTCCAATGAACCAGCGACCAAAGCTTCAAGGCTTACCTTACCTTCTACAGGTAATGATTCCTTTAATTTCTTCATTTGTTCGTAAGAAATGATATTCTTTTTTGCTAATTTTTTTCCAAAAGCACCTCTTCTTCTAGTTACATCTGAGATTTCAAAATTATTTACACCCAAGTCTGCCATACCAGAATTTATAGATTCATTAACGGCATCAATTGCTGTCATTATTCCGACCAAAGCCATAATACCGATAGCAATCATTGTAGATGTCAAGAATGAGCGAAGTTTATTTGCTTTTACAGAACTGAAAGCTTCAAATATATAAATTAAAATATTCATCGAATAAATCAGGTTTTCTTAGTTAAGTACAATTTATTTCCCTTCACTTTTTTTGAATTTTCAAACAAAAAGTACAATGTAATATTTTCATCAAAAAGTGACTTTTTCTAAAGTCATCAGAGAAAAAACAATTGTAACTTAAAGATAGTTAAAAAGTTGAAAAAGAATCAGTTTAACTTTCCTGTTAATCTATTTAGTCTATTTAGCCCCAATTAACACTATAAAACCCTACTAAACAATAATGCATGAAGACCATTATCTCACTTTGCTTTCTGCTATTGGCACAACTACATACTTTCGGATCTCATATACTTGTGCCAATGGATCAAGAACAAACTAACCACCTAAAGGCTTATGGAGTCACTTTTTGGGTTCTTGGACAAGAAGTGGAAGCCGATTGGCTACTCAATTACAGAGGTGGTAGTTTTATGTTTAAAAATCTACCCTTATTTGAACAAGAGCTTGTGATTAGGGGTGTAAGTTATGATGTGATTTCTGACGCTCAAGCTATTCAAATTAAAGAAGAAATTGCACACCCAGAATCCAATATGGATCTAATGAGATTAGACGCTGTACCTAGTATTGCTGTTTACTCTCCGCCCTCTAAACAACCTTGGGACGATGCCGTAACCTTGGTACTTACATATGCAGAGATTCCTTATGATGTCATCTTCGACGATGAAGTAATGGCAGATCTCTTACCTAAATATGATTGGCTTCACCTTCATCATGAAGATTTTACGGGTCAATATGGTAAGTTCTATGCTACTTATGGACGAGAAGCCTGGTACATTGAAGCACAAAATCAATTTGAAGAATCAGCAAAAAGACATGGATTTGAGAAAGTTTCTCACCTAAAAAGTGCTGTAGTAAAGAAAATTAGAGATTTCTGTGCAGGAGGAGGGTTCTTATTTGCCATGTGCTCTGCTACAGACACTTATGACATCGCTTTAGCAGCAGATAATGTTGATATCTGTGATTACATGTATGATGGCGATGGTGTTGACGAAAATGTTCATGACAAATTAAATTATAAGAACACTTTCGCATTTAAAGACTTTAAAATAAAACTCGACCCCTATCAATACGAATACTCACAGATAGATAACCAATCTTATGAAAGAGGCTTAAGAGAAGAAAATGATTACTTTGAATTATTCACTTTCTCTGCAAAATGGGATCCTGTTCCTACGATGTTAACTCAGAACCATGAGAAACAAGTTAAAGGTTTTATGGGACAGACAACTGCTTTCAAAAAGCATTTAATAAAAAGTGATGTTATTATTTTAGGAGAATGTGAGGCAGCCAAAGAAGCCAGATATATCCATGGTACTTATGGCAAAGGAACTTGGACTTTCTTCGGGGGACATGATCCAGAAGATTACCGTCATTTTGTTGGTGAGGAGCCAACAGATCTAAATCTTCATCCTAATTCTCCTGGTTATCGATTAATCTTGAATAACATTCTCTTCCCTGCCGCGAAGAAAAAGAAACAAAAAACCTGATACTACTTTTACTACTATCTATACGAAGCACTTGTTGGAAATCGACAAGTGCTTTTTCTTTATTTTAATGTTTACAGAAAAAGTAGTATTTTGATAGTCAATGGAACAACTCATCAAAATAACTATTCAGGTTTCTCAATTCTATCTATTTATAGGAATTCTCTTTGCTATCTTTTTTATCCTAAGAGGAGGAAAAAACTTAGATACCAAGTATAGCAATGCTCCTATTGTTGCAAAGATCATATGGATACCTGCAACGATATTATTATGGGTTTACTTACTTCCAAAAACAATTCGAAAATAAAATGAACACCCAATTAAGGAATCAACATATTTTTTTATGGCTAATTATTGCTATTATTCTACCTACAGGGCTTCTTATTTCCACAGAAATTCCTTCCTCATACCTTTCGAACTTTGACAATTCAAAAGCAACTTCAGACGTTAATTATTATGTGGAAGGAAATCATCTCACTTTTCAAGTCTTTCACCCATTTAAAGCTCCTACTGTGTTTTTATATGCTATTGAAAAGAACAACAAAGAGCATTTTTTGGGTGATGTTACAGCAAAAGGAAATTTTCACTTCAAGATACCGAGTAATACTATTTCATTAAAAGTATTTGATCAACACAATAAAATATCTCTCATTCAACTGTCATTAAAAAGGTAATATGTCTCTTGAATATAAATCTGTCCTATGGAATCCTCAAAAAAAGAGATATGATTCATGGATTGCATTGGGCATCATTATATATATATTAAGTTTTGCAGGGTTTACAGCAATCACACAAAAAGATTGTACCATAGAAACACTGATCATAAGAAGTTTTGGTTCGCTAAGTATAACAATGCTTCAACTAATATTGTGCATTGGGCCTTTATGCAGACTATCCCATTATTTCTTACCCCTTCTCTACAATAGAAGACATTTGGGTGTTGCGATGTTCTTTATGGCATTGACTCATGGTATATTTTCATTAATTCAATTCCATGCATTAGGTAATGAGGGAATTATCAACTCCCTTTTCACTTCCAATTTAGACTATGATCATTCTAGTGATTTCCCTTTTCAGACATTAGGCTTTTTTGCTCTTGTTATATTATTCCTAATGGCTTCAACAAGTCATGATTTTTGGAACAAACACCTAGGAGCTATATTATGGAAGAGGCTTCATATGTTTGTCTATATCGCTTATACCTTGGTAGCTTTTCATGTATTGTTAGGAGCTTATCAACAAGACCACCAATTGTATTTAATACTTCAGGTCGGCATTGGAAGTGGAATATTGATCACTTTACATCTCATAACAGGTATTGCTGAATGGACTAGTGACAGAGAGTTTCTAAGGTCACATAATCGAGTAGATAAAAACGGCTACATCTATATTTGCCTTATCGATGATATTGATGAAAACTGTGCAAAGGTTGTTCAACTGGGAAATGAAAGAATTGCTATTTTCAAGTATGACAATAAAGTTTCTGCGGTGTCAAATGTTTGTAAGCATCAAAATGGTCCATTAGGTGAAGGTAAAATAATTGACGGCTGTATTACTTGTCCATGGCATGGTTACCAATACAACCCAGAAAATGGACAGTCTCCACCTCCTTTTACTGAAACCATAAATACCTATGATGTAAAATTAAAAGGTAAAGAAGTTTTTGTACACCCTGTTCCACTTGGCGAAGGAGTACCATCCAACCCAAAAACAATACGATAATGAAAGGATTTTACATTGGTTACATCAATCAATTAAAAGGAAAATATAGAAAGTTTACACTCATTGGTGCAGCTTCATTTCTTATACTTTTATTTATTAGTTGCTTTTCATTTGGCTTTTTCCAAGAGCATTTTACCAATGGGGTTTTCGAAATAAATAGAGAAACTACTTTTACAGGAAAACTATATATGCAGCCATTTCCTTTTATTCGAGTAGAAATTGAGAAGGGATACTTCAAAGATATCATGCTAGTTAAGCAAGGAAAGTTTGGTATTTCTGAAGATGATATGGATATCAAAAATCTTAATAACAGTGCCGTCGATATTACCGGGCACCTTATCTATTTTAATGGACAAAATGTATTGGAAGTTACCGATATTCAATCATCAGATAAAGTGATTAATATTAAACCACCAACCTTTATTAATCAAGGAGTCTTGGAAGTTACAGGGGAAATTGTAGATCCAAAGTGCTATTTCGGAGTTATGAAACCTGGTTTTGGGAAAATACATAGATCTTGTGCTATTCGTTGCCTATCGGGGAATATACCTGCTGTTTTAGTACACCGGAATGAAAATGGTTTTGAATCTTATTTTGTGATTACCTATCCAAATCTAAAAATAGACAACACTCCTATTTTAAAATTAATTGGAAAAACTGTTCGACTAAAAGGTAAAGTAAGAAAAGGAAGAAATTGGCATTTATTACAGTATTCTGAGGCCATGCATCCACTTATCATCAAAGAACAAGCTTTCTCCTATTATCAAGAGAACTCTTCTCCTCCAGAGGAAGAACACCTTTGTATCACAGCAAAATAAAAAAGGGATGTATATTTTCTATACATCCCTTTTTTCTAACTACCAATCTTGATCAGATTCTGACTTTTTACCAGATCGTTTCTTCTGTTGTTGGAAGTATTGTACTTCATTATTTTTTAAGGCATCAAGGATCATTTCAGCTTGTTCTTTCGGCATATTTATTTCTTGCATACGCTGATTAAACATTTCTTGCTGCTGCTCTTTTTCTTTTTGCTCCCTCTCCTCTTCTGTTTCTTGAGGTTCATCTTGAGGTTGCTCATCTTGCTGTTTATTTTCTCCTTGATCTTTTTGCTGCTGATCTTCGTTCTCCTGCTGTTGATCTTTATTCTCTTGATCCTGTTGATCTTCTTGATCTTGCTGATCCTGATTCTGATCTTGTTGTTGATCTTCCTGATCCTGCTTATCCTGGTTTTGATCTTGCTGGTCTTGATTTTGATCCTGATTCTGATCTTGGTTTTGCTCGTCTTGCTGCTGTTTTTGTTTAAGCAACAACTCATAATTGTAACGAGCCTGAAGATTTGATGGATCTTTCTTCATCGCTGCCTTAGTAAACTCTAATGCCTCTTCAAGCTTTTGCTCCTGTGACTTAATGACTCCCAATTGCTGATTAGCAATAGAAGCTATTTTTTTGTCTGCAGCATTCTGAATATTAGCATAGCGTTTTGTAGCATTTTCGTAATCTTCGGACATAAAATAAGCATGAGCTAAATCCAACATAGCTGCATCATCTTTCTCACCAAGAGAGTCCAAAAGCATACTATATTCTGAAATAGCTGTCTTATAGTCTTTCGACTTAAACGCTGATTCGGCTGCTGACTTGTGTTTATTGACAGTAGCAATCCTTGAAATCCCGTTATTGTCAGAAAATAAAGTTAAAACGATGAGTAACGAAAGAATCGCGTGCATAACTCTTTATTGTTAAAAAATCTTATAGATCATTTTATAGATAAGGAAAGACGTGAAAATGGGAGAGAATATCTCATTTTTCACGTCTTTCTTATATAATTATCTATTGTAAGATTTTCTGATCACTTTTTCAAGTATTATACGATTTCACCGTATAAATCAAATGGTTCAACGTTCGTGATTTTCACATTTGCGAAATCACCTAAACGAACGTGATTTTCTTCAGAAACCGGAACTAAAACTTCATTATCAACCTCAGGAGAATCATATTCTGTACGACCTACGAAGTAACCTCCTTCAATCTTATCAAATAATACTTTGTAAGTTTTACCGATCTTTTCTTGATTCAAAGTAAGTGAAATATCTTCCTGTATGGCCATGATCTCATCTGCGCGCTCTTGTTTAACATCATCAGGAATTGTGTCTTCCATAGTGTCTCCTGCATGCGTATCTTCTTCATGAGAGTAAGCAAATACACCTACTCTTTCAAACTTCATTCTTTCAACAAAGTCTAACATTTCTTCGAACTCTTCTTCTGTTTCACCTGGATGACCAGTAATTAGAGTAGTACGAATAGCAATGTCTGGAATACGCTTACGGATTTCATTAATCAATTCCTCTTGCTTTTCTCTAGTAGTACCTCTACGCATTCTCTTCAACATTTCTGTTGAACCATGTTGTAAAGGAATATCAAGATAGTTAGCAATATTATCTCTTTCTTTCATTACATCGATAACATCCATAGGGAAGCCAGTTGGGTAAGCATAGTGCAAACGGATCCAATCTAATCCTTCCACATCTGAAAGTGCTCTTAATAAATCAGCTAAACGACGTTTCTTATAAATATCAAGACCATAGTAAGTTAAGTCTTGAGCGATTAATAAAATTTCTTTTACTCCTTTCGCTACCATATCTTCTGCTTGTTTCACCAAGTCTTCAATAGGTGTTGAAACATGCTTACCACGCATCAATGGTATTGCACAGAAAGAACAAGGACGATCACAACCTTCTGCAATTTTAAGGTAGCCGTAATGCTTATCTGTAGTCAGCAATCTTTCACCTAGAAGTTCCTTTTTATAGTCAGCTTTTAACGCTTTCAATAAATTAGGCACTTCTCTTGTTCCAAAAAATGCATCTACCTCAGGAATTTCTTGAACTAGATCTTCCTTATATCTTTCAGATAAACAGCCAGAAACATACACCTTATCTACTAAACCTTCCTTCTTTGCTTCAGCATAACGAAGAATTGTTTCAATAGATTCAGTTTTCGCATGACCGATAAACCCACAAGTATTGATTAAGACAATATTAAACTTATCATCTTCCATCTCATGTTCTACGGCAATGCCATTTCCTTTCAATTGTGTCATAATTACCTCCGAGTCAACAATGTTTTTTGAACATCCAAGTGTAATTATATTGACTTTATTTTCTTTAAGTGTTCTGGTTTTCAAGAGATTACTTATTTACGAATTCTAATTCCGATTTACGATTTGCAAAAGTATTAGATTATTAGGTGCTTAACAACCTATTTGTCAAAGAGATGTAAATCATTTACTTCAATTAAGAAAAAAAATAAGGAATTGATCAGAATTATCGGACTTCACTAAATTAGCCCAGTTATATAATTCTTAAAAAACGTTGATTTTAAACTTATTTGTTATCCAATATTATAAAAAAGCGATATTTTTGTAACGACTAGATTATTCTAAGACATCGGAATATTTTTTTAGCCTATCACGAAATCATTGAAATAAATTTATGAAGCTCTTTGAGCAAAACAATATAAATAGTCAGGACAATAAAGAGCACATTTCAGAAGCGACCTTTATTCCTGTAATGACCCTTTCAGTAATTGCAATTACCTTCCTTGTCGGCATATGGTCTATTAAAGAATTAAGTGACTATAAAGCTGATGTAGAGCGGCTTGAAACCGAATTTACAGAAAATCAAAAGCGTGTTACTAGAAATGAGGTTGAAAACTCTGCCAAATACATTCGTTACCTAGAAAAAAATACTGAAAAGCATTTAAGGAAAACATTAAAAAATAGAGTAGATGAGGCTTATCTTATTATGACTAACATCTACGAAAGAAATAAAAACAAACTCCCTAAAAAGGTAATTGTTGAATTGATAAAAGACTCGCTTTACCCTATCCGATTCAACAATAAAAGAGGTTATTATTTTATTGATCACATTAGTGGTTACTCTGTAATGAATGCCTCAGAACCAGATGCAGCCGGTGAGTACATTCTCGACTACCAAGATGCTAAAGGAAACTATTTTATTAGGGAACAAATGGAAATTGCCAAGACAAAAGGTAGTGGCTATTTCAATTACTATTGGAAAAAACCAGATCAAAAAGACGAGGAACAGTATCCTAAAACATCATATATAAGATATTTCAAGCCCTTAGGCTTAGTCATAGGTACTGGAGAATATATGGACAATGTTACTAAAGACATGCAAAAACAAGCTTTAGAACGTATGTCTTCAGTGCATTTTGGAAAAGATGGCTACCTGTTTGTCAATAAAAGAGGACATCCATTGCTTCAAAGATGGAAGTACTATGAAAAGGCTAAGACCATCACACCAAAGCAACTCAATTCTTTACCTATCACAGACGAAAATGGCGATACCACTTATTTCAAAGATATCCCATTCGAAATGATGAATAAGAAAAAGAATGGAGGGTTTTATTATTATAACTATAGAAAACCAAACAGTCAGGAGGTCACCAAAAAGTTCTCCTATATCCTCTATTTCAAAGAATGGGACTGGACTATTGGTGCTGGTGTTTATTTAGATGAATTAGACGAACAAATTGCAGCTAAAAGAACTCTATTAATTAATGAGCTAACCACAGAGTTGTTTAGAATTCTATCTTTATCTACACTATTGATTGCTATTTTATGGTGGAGGTTAAGAAAAGTAGCAACAGGCATCACAAATAATATTCATGAATTTGCTTCTTTCTTTGATACAGCATCGAAAGAACATGTAAAGATCAATAAAGATCGTTTAGCCTATGCAGAATTTGATCAATTGGCCAATCTAGCCAATAAAATGCTAGACGAGAGAGAAAACGATAAGAAGAAAATTATTGAAGCTTACCATGAAATTCAAACTTCTGAAGAAGAGCTAAGACAACAGTCGGAAAGCCTCCTTTATACTAACCAGAAGTTGGAAGAAGCCATGAAAGAAGTGAAGGCGACCCAAGTTCAACTGATTAATTCAGAAAAAATGGCCTCTTTAGGTCAATTAACAGCGGGAATCGCTCACGAGATCAATAATCCCATTAACTTTGTGTCTTCTAATGTTCAACCATTGAAAGACGATATCGACGATATCATCACTTTACTACATCAATGTAATCACCTGATCAATATGTATGAAAAGGGTGAAGACATTAAAGATAAAGTAAAAGAGATCAATGTATTGGCAGAAGAAATTGAAGTGGATATTCTTACCGATGAGATCAAGCAATTAATCAATGGTATAGAAGAAGGTGCACAAAGAACAAAAGAAATCGTTTTAGGGTTAAGAACTTTCTCAAGATTAGACGAGGATACATTCAAACATGCCAATATCAATGACGGCATGCAGTCTACTTTGACTATTCTTAATAATAAAGCGAAAAAGAAAGATGTAACCATCAATGTTGATTTACAAGATGACCTACCGGAAATCGAATGTTTACCAGGTAGAGTAAATCAAGTCTTTATGAATATCATCAACAATGCAATTCAAGCTGTCGATGAAGATAAAGGGATCATTGAGGTGAAGACAAGATTCACACAAGGTGACGACCATATCAGTATTTCGATAAAAGATAATGGTAAAGGAATGCACCAAGCAGTGATTGACAAGATATTTGATCCGTTCTTCACAACAAAAGAAGTAGGAGAAGGTACCGGTCTTGGTCTTTCAATATCATATGGTATTATCGAGAAACATGGTGGTCGCATTATGGTTTCAAGTAAGCCAAAAGACAATGAAGAAGATACTTCATCTTTTACTGAGTTCACCATTACACTTCCTATTAAAGGTAATAACGAATTAGAAAAACAGAGATAAATACTATGAGCGATTATCATGTTCCTGTAATGCTTCACGAATGTGTTGAAGGACTGAATATCGACCCTACCAAAACCTACGTTGATGTAACTTTTGGCGGTGGTGGTCACTCAAGAGAAATATTAAAACACTTAACAACAGGAAAATTGGTTGTATTCGATCAAGATCCTGATGCTAAGAAAAACGCAGAAGCTATCAATGATGATCGCTTAATATTCTGTGCTGCTAACTTCAGATACTTAAAACGTTATTTAAGACTTCACGGCATTAAAAGTGTTGCAGGTATTTTGGGTGATTTAGGTATTTCATCACATCAAATTGATGAAACATCTAGAGGATTCTCCACTCGAGGAGAAGCTCCTTTAGATATGAGAATGGCACAGTCTGGCTCTATTTCAGCCAAAGAAGTCATTAATGAATATGACGAAGGAAAATTGAAAGAGATATTTAAGTTGTATGGAGAGATTACACATGCAGGAAAAGCAGCAAGTTTAATCATCCATGCAAGAAGTGCAGGAACAATAGAAACTACACTTGACTTAATGAATGCTCTTCGACCGATGGCTCCAAGAGGAAAAGAAAACCGTTTCTTTGCTCAAGTATTTCAAGCGATTCGTATCGAAGTAAACGAAGAGCTAGAAACACTCAGAGAGATGTTAGAACAAGGGGCTGAGGTATTAGAAGAAGGAGGTCATTTTGTTATTGAATCGTATCATTCTTTAGAAGACCGCCTTGTTAAAAACTTTTTTAAAGCTGGTAACTTTGAAGGTAAACATGAAAAAGATTTTTATGGCAATATCCTTCGTCCATTAAAACCTTTAAAAAGTAAACCTATCACTGCTTCTAACGCTGAAATTGCTCAGAATAGAAGAGCTAGAAGTGCAAAATTAAGGATTGGAGTAAAACTCGCAGAAAATAATAATCCTAAAAGTGATATATAAAAAAAAGCCTTTCTCGATAACAGAAAGGCTTTTTTGTTTGGTCTCTTAATTTAATAAGTTTCCAATTCTTAAATCAATGTAAAACATTCTTGGAGTAATTGGGCCATATACAAATGCAGCATCCTTATCGATACCACTTACAAATGTAGACTGCATTTGATTAAATATATTCTTTACTCCAGCTCCAATCTGTATATTAGCTGATTTCGATAACTTTGTTAAATAAGAAACCTTTATCCCCATATCGAAAAATTGTTCAGTATCTATAAGTTCTTCATCAGTTGTCAGCTCCCCATCGATAAACCCGCCAGGAAGATAAGGTACGTACATACTACCTGTATAAACACCAGTCATTGAAACTGACCATTGACTTGTAATATTATAATCTGCACTTAGTGACCCATATTGATTCGGTGTTCTCAAAATATGTTTTGAAGTACTAGTTTCTTCATCACCCCATTGATTCTCCTCTTCATACATAGAGGTTTGAACAGTATAAGCTGCTTGAAAAGATAATTTTTCATTAGGAGCAATTCTACCTTCAAGGTTTACCCCTTGAACCACTGCATCTGATGTTGAATTTCTTTTGAAGAGAATCAGTGTTCCATCTTCCAAATAATCATATTGGTTATCAAATCGATCCTTTATTTTTGTGTAAAAACCTTCTATCAAAAAGTAAGTCTGAACATGACCAAAAGTCTTATCAAAATCCCAAGCTAAGTTATATGAAATAGAAGACTCTGGTTTCAGGTTAGGATCCAACTGTGTTCGTACTCCTTGACCACTTGTTACTTCAATATGCAAGTCTTCAGAGAACATTTGAGGGGCTCTAAACCCTGTAGCAAATCCTCCTCTCAACTGCATATTATCATTCAGTTTGTATTTTAAATTTATCCTTGGGTTAATAGAATTTACACTTTTATTATTTTGTTGGTTTTGATTATCAACTATATCAACAAAGTCCCAACGAGCACCTATCAATACAGACCATCGGTTGCTCATCCATTCATTTTGTGCAAACACAGCATAAGTATTTGATATCTGATCCGAAACTGTAGCATCATCCGTTACCTTCCCTAATTCTTCATCAAAATAAGACAGCTTCTTATCATTAATTTGGTCATTGATGTACTCAACTCCTGTTACAAAATAGGATCTCCCATTCAAGACATTACCAAGATTAATATTCAACTGAGATCCGGCTACTATCGTCTTCCCAGTTGTCAAACCAAATCCATCTTTTTGCTGATGTGCACCATAATAGCTATCTCTGTGTACATATTGTCCACTAAAATAGTTATTCAGATGAAGTTTATTTGACTTACTATACCAATCATGATTTAGCATCGCAGTACCAATATGCATGTCGATAGCTTCAGTAATATCAGCCTCTTCTTTTGGTTGATCTAACTTATTACCTCCTCTTCTTTTATCATGAGTATATTTTACATCCATGGATACTTTGTTATACTCTGAAAATTGATGATATACTTTAGTCCCTAATGAAAGTGTTTTCATTGCTGTTAATTCTGAAAAGTCATCTTTTATTGGCTCACCAATTGTATTTCCATCCTCATCTAATCGATAATAAATATCATTCGGGTTAGCATTCCAAGCATCTCTATTTCTATAAGATCCATAGATATAGCTAGATGTTTTATCATTCTTAGAGACTAACGAAGTGTTGAAATAAGCACTATAATCATGTGATTTACCATCTATTGTCCCAAAATTTGTCCCCACCTCATAAGAATTAAATTGAGGAGATTTTGTGATAATATTAACCGTACCACCTATTGCGTTAGCTCCATAAAGTACGGATCCCCCACCACGAACAACTTCTATTTGATCGATCATTGCTACAGGTATCTGTTCTAAACCATAAACACCTACTAAACCATTAAATAATGGTCTACTGTCAATAAGGATTTGGGTATAAGGGCCTTCTAAACCATTTAGTCTAAGTTGAGATGAGCCACAATTTCCACAAGTACTTTCTACTCTTGTACCTGGAATGTAGTTTAATCCTTCTGCTACAACTTTAAAGTTATTTTTAATGAGAAAATCACTTCCAACAACATTTACAACACTTGAGGTTTCTTGTCTGCTTTGTGATCTTCTACTACTCGATACGATCACTTCATTAAGTTCTAAATAGTCTTTGGATAGATTAAAATGGATATCATGATTGCTTCGAGTGGGTTTAAACTCCTTAATCATGTCTTTATACCCTACTACAGAGATTAAAAAAGTATACGTTTTTCCTTCCTCTAGCTCAATAAGGAAATGTCCATGATCATCTGAATAAACACCTTTCTGTCCATCATTAATAGAAACATTGGCAAAAGGTATATGCTCATTTCCACATGTAATATGCCCTTTTACCTTAATGGTATTACTAAATACAGAAGTGCTTACAAATAGTAGTAACAGATTGAATCTTAAGATAGTTTTCAAAGTATTAGCTTATTATTATTTAGATTAATTATTAATAACAGCAAATGTATTTAAGATATCTTCACAAACGATTGATCATTGTCATTAAATAATATTGATCATTATCAAATGATAAAACTGTTTGAATTAGAAATACAATATCACATTCCTACACCTTACTACGTCATCCTTACTTCAAACGATATAAACAAACATTTCTGCTTTTGCTTAAAGCTATATTTGAAAAACACATGATGAGAAATGATATGAATATTTTAATAACTGGAGCAGGAAGTGGTTTAGGTAGAGTTACTACAGAGGCTCTTTTAAAGAGTGGTTACAATGTGATTGCTTCGATGAGAGACTCCAAATCAAAAGGAATTCAGATAGTTAAAGAACTAGAGGCATTTTCCAAACAGACAAAAGGTACTTTATTTATTATTGAATTAGATGTTACTAGCACTACTTCTGTCAATCTCGCAATTTCCCAAATTGAAAGTGAGATAGGTCAAATTGACGTATTGATAAATAACGCAGGAATTGGTGGTACAGGATGGACTGAGGCTTTTCCCGAAGAACAATACAAACAAATTTTTGATGTAAATGTATTTGGTGTACAGAGAATGATGAGAGGCGTACTCCCCAGTATGAGAGAAAGAAAAGAAGGGTTGATTATCAATATTTCTAGCATTCAAGGACGAGTTGTATTCCCTTATTCAGGAATTTACACTGCTTCTAAGTTTGCCCTTGAAGGATTAACAGAAAGCTATCATTATGAATTGGCTCCTTTAGGTATCGATATTATCCTATTACAACCTGGAGGATTTAAAACCAGTTTCGAATCAAAACAAAGTGGTCCCTATGATAGGGATCGCCTTTTAGAATATGGAGAACTAAAAAATGCTCCCAACGATATCTGGGGAAACCCAGGTGAAGAGAAAGACTTTTTACCAAGTCCACAACTTATCCCTGAGGCGATTATGGATTTGATTGAAATGGAAAAAGGCAAAAGACCCTTGAGAACAACAGTTGATCCATTATTAAAAGGTATTGGAACAGTAGCAATCAACAAGGAGTGTTTATCAGCTCAAAAGGAACTTTCCGATTACCTAGAATGGGATATTAAAGTATAAGAAATAAAAAAGCCGTTGATCCATAAAATGATCAACGGCTTTTTTAGTAGTTATCCTACTATTTTACTTTTTCAATTACTGAAGCAGTAATATCGTCAGCACCATCGTTATATAATAACATATCTAATGGAATTACATATTGGTAACCTTTGGCTTTTGCTACTTCTGCAAGAGCTGCTCTAGCTCTGTCTTGAAGTGGAGTGAAAGCTTCGAATTGACGCTTCTGTAAGTTTTGTTGAGCGTTTTGTTGAAACTCTTGTAAGTTTCTTTGTAACAACTGTAACTCTTGTGTTTTTTGCTGAATAATTTCTGGTAACCAGTTTTGTTGGTTTTGTTGGAAATCAGCATATTTTGTTTGGAACTCTTGCTGTTGTTGTTGCATTGAAGCATACAACTGATTTTGGTAGCTTTCCAATTCTTTCATTTTTGTTTCAAATTCGGGAATTGAACGTACTACGCTATCAAGGTCAGCGTAAGCAAATATTTTTGTTTGAGCAGTACCCTCAGTAGATAAACCCATTAACATCACAGCGAAAAGTGATGCGAATAAAATTCTTAATTTCATAATTTCTTGTTTGTAAGTCTTTTATATTAACTTAGATTATTGACCATTCACTTTAGCAATCACCTTACCTGTGATATCTTCACCATTAGCATCGATCAAGAATGCTCCCACTCTTGCCATTATGCCTTCTGCAATTACCACAGAGTATCCTCCTTCTTTAGCGACAGCAGCAACATGTTCTTCAAGTTTTTTCATAAGAGGTGCCATAGCTTCATTTTGCTTTTTAGCAATCCCTTCTTGAGCTCTTTGCTGAAGTTGTTCTACTTCTAATTGAAGTTCTTGTAACTCCTTCTGTCCTTCTTCCAACTGCTGAGGAGACATTGTTTGTTGTCCCTGCATAAGCGTTTGGTACTTCTCCTGCATAGACTTCTGTTTCATCTCAATTTGAGTTTGAAACTGCTTAGCATAAGATTCGATAATCTTTTGCTGCGTCTTGAACTCTTGCATTGAGGTGATCACACTATCCTCGTTAATATAAGCCACTTTTTGTTGGGCCATAGCTACAGAAGACAGCATCATCAACGACCAAATCGCAAATAAGATTTTCTTCATTTTTTACTAAAAATTTCTTCGTTTATATGTAAAACTATACTCTAAGGAAAGTTTCGATGCAAAAATATAAATTATCTTGGAGAATCCTCAGGATCTCCCTCACCAAGTTCGTCTAAAACGAAATCAGTATAATTATATTTAGGATCTGAATAGATTAATGTAATATCTGAAGCCTTATCAAATATAAAATTTAGCTTTTTTTGACGAGCCACAGTTTGGCAAGCTTGAGCGATTTTATCTTGAAGGGGTTTCATATATTCCATACGTTTCGAATAAAGCAATCCTTCGTAACCAAAATGATTGGTTTGGAACTCTCGCATTTCCTTTTTAAGGTCTGCAATCTTATCCAATTTCTCCTTTTTCATTTCCGGAGTTAAAAGGATTTCTTCATGAGCGTAAGCTCTTTCCAAATCAGCAATCTCAGCTTTCATACCATCCAATTGCGTCAACCATTTGTCTGTAAGTTTCTTTAGTTTTTGTTCAGCCTCATTATATTCAGGAAGCTGTTCAATAATGACCTGAGAATCTATATAACCAAATCGCTGGGCATATGAATTTGATAAACTAATGAGAAAGCACAGACCTACAAAGAGTATTTTCTTCATTATTCCTTAGTTTAATACACCTTAAAGATGTTTATATTATTCACTTTATCAAAGTGTAGATAGCGCGTGTAAGTTGAGTTGTTGTTTCATAAGTATCTAATGAATACTCCTTAAAACCCGCTTTAGATGAATAAAAAGCCACATCTTGTTCTTCTACAAGTGTTGCATTTAAGACACCCCACTCCTCTTCTACGACAATTTTTTTATCATTTGATAACATTCCTACCTTGGAAATCGAATCGTTATAAGGACATTCAATGATCATTCTACCACCTTTTTTTAACCATTTATAAGCTTTCTCAATAGCTAATTTCTGATCATCAGCAGAAAGTTCTAGAATACCTGACCACATCCAAAGTATGATGTCTACACTTTCTTCTTCCCAATCTAGGGCACAAACATCAGCTTGTACCACCTGAATATCATCAGAGGAATTTTGCTTTAAGATGTCGACCAATGTATCAACGATCTCAACAGCAATAATTTTACCTTTAAAGTTATTTGCTTTAAGTGAATTAATGATTCGGCCGTAACCCGAACCCAACTCCATGATCACAGCATCTTCTTGGATCGTAGCGTATACTTGTTGCAGATCTTCTCCACCAGCTAAACCTATTTGATCGGCAAAACCTTTAAAGATATCTAGAGGCATCTTTTGATAGAAAGCAACATTACCCTCTTTCATATTTCGAGATTTAAAAAATTTATTACGTACAGACAGGAAATTTTTCCACCCAAATTGACGTCAAAAACTATGCAAGCTTACTACTTCAATTCGATTATCTTGACTAGAACGAAATAATCATATCGAAAGTATCTATCAATACCGTTATTTCTTGAATAAGTTCAAAAAAGAGCAGTTTTCTTTCTCAAAAAGCAAATCGTATAAAAGGGCAAAACCCCATCTGTACAGATGGGGTTTTGTTTTAATATATCTACTTGGTAATTATACCAATTGATTTAAAGCATCATTTAAAGTAAAGCTTGGACGCATAGCTTTAGAAGCTGCACCAAACTCAGGATGGTAGTAGCCACCAATCTCTTGTGCTTTACCTTGAGCACCGATCAATTCATCATTGATTTTCGCTTCGTTGCTTGTTAACGTTTCTGCTAACTCAGCAAACTTCGCTTTAAGTTCAGCATCTTTATCTTGAGCTGCTAATTCTTGTGCCCAGTATAAAGCTAAATAGAAGTGAGAACCTCTGTTATCAATGCTACCAATCTTACGAGCTGGAGATTTATCATTATCTAAGAACTTAGACGTTGCAGCATCTAAAGTTTCCGCTAAAACTTTCGCTTTAGGGTTGTCAAATGTATCACCTAAGTGCTCTAATGAAACGGCTAATGCTAAGAACTCACCTAATGAATCCCATCTTAAGTAACCTTCTTTCACAAATTGTTGAACGTGCTTAGGAGCTGATCCACCTGCACCTGTTTCAAATAATCCACCACCATTCATTAATGGTACGATAGATAACATTTTAGCAGAAGTACCTAATTCTAAAATTGGGAATAAATCTGTTAGGTAATCACGTAATACGTTACCTGTTACTGAAATTGTATCTAATCCTTTTACGATACGCTCAAGTGAGAATTTAGTAGCATCTACTGGAGCTTTGATAAGGATTTCTAAACCTTCAGTATCATAATCTTTTAAGTAAGTATTTACTTTTTTGATTAACTCAGCATCATGTGCTCTATTTTCATCTAACCAGAAAACAGCTGGAGTTTGTGTTGCTCTTGCTCTCTTCACAGCTAACTTCACCCAATCTTGAATTGGAAGATCTTTCACTTGACACATTCTGAAGATATCACCTTCTTCTACTGCCTGCTCAATCAATACTGTACCTGCTGCGTCAACAACTTTAACAGTACCTGCTGTTGACATTTGGAAAGTTTTATCATGAGAACCATACTCTTCTGCTTTTTTAGCCATAAGACCAACGTTAGCAACAGAACCCATAGTTGTTGGATCTAATGCACCGTTTTCTTTACAGAAGTCGATTGTAGCTTGGTAAACACCTGCATATGATCTATCTGGAATAACAGCTTTAGTATCTTGTTGTTGACCAGCTTTGTTCCACATTTGACCTGAAGTACGGATCATTGCTGGCATAGAAGCATCAATAATCACATCTGAAGGAACATGTAGGTTAGTAATTCCTTTGTCAGAATCAACCATTGCTAAATCAGGAGCATCTGTATAAACTGCAGCAAGAGCTGCTTCTACTTCAGCTTGCTTATCATGACCTTTAATCTTAGCATAAACATCACCAATACCGTTAGTAGCAGTAATACCTAACTCTTCGAATAAAGTAGCATACTTTTCGAATACATCTTTGTAGAATACTTCAACAGCAGCACCAAAAATGATAGGATCAGAAACCTTCATCATTGTCGCTTTCATGTGTAATGAGAACAATACACCGCTATCTTTAGCATCTTTTACTTGCTCTGCAATAAACGCTTTTAAAGCTTTCATGTTCATTACAGCTGCATCTATAATTTCGCCGTCTAATAAGGCTACTTTTTCTTTCAATACTTTTGTAGATCCATCTGCACCTACAAATTCGATTTTCACATCAGTTGCTTTATCAACTGTAACTGATTTCTCTGAACCGTAGAAATCGTTTGCAGGCATACTTGCAACATGTGATTTTGATGAAGAAGTCCATGCACCCATTGAATGTGGATGTTTACGAGCATAGTTCTTCACAGCTTTAGGAGCTCTACGATCTGAATTACCTTCACGTAAAACAGGGTTTACAGCAGATCCTAATACTTTTGCATAACGTGCTTTAATCTCTTCTTCCTCTGCATTTTGTGGCTCAGCTGGGAAATCAGGCACATTATAACCTTGTGCTTGTAATTCGTTGATTGCCGCCTGTAATTGAGGAATAGAAGCAGAAATATTTGGAAGCTTGATGATGTTAGCTTCTGGAGTTTTTGCTAATTCTCCAAGCTCTGTTAAAGCATCACCGATTTTTTGCTCATCAGTTAATTGTTCTGGGAAATTCGCTAAAATACGTCCAGTCAAGGAAATGTCTTTAGTTTCTACTTCAACTCCTGCAACGCCTGTAAATGCTTTTACGATTGGCAAGAAAGAGTAAGTGGCTAAAGCTGGAGCCTCGTCTGTTTTGGTGTAGATAATTTTCGCTTTTGTCATGTCTTTTAACTTATGTGATGATAAGGAAACACACGTAATGCTACCTATTGCTGAAATTTGTTGTTACGCTAGCTAATTATATAAAGTAATTAACTCTCAATTGAGCATTTTTTTGTTCCAATGTGCGAATTTAATAAATGTTTGCAATTTTGGAATGAAAAAATGACTTAAGTTTCATTTTTAATAAACCTCTTAATTCGTTTATGCGATTATTAATATATAACAACATTTACCATTTTCACTATCACTTTACTAGATTTTCATTGAATAAATAATTATATCTTTATAGATAATTAGGATTATTACAGTATGAGTTTTTTGTCGAAGTATAACATCAAACAAGACCAAGTATGGCAATTCCTTTTAGTGATAGCCTACTTTTTTTTAACCTTCAACTTTTTTGATCAGAGGTTCGGACACACCTATGCACTTATCAAAGCAGGTCTTCTAATTGGAGCTCAAATCATACTATGGCAGGTCAATTTAAAATTTTTAATACCATCACTTTTACTAAAAAAGAAGTATCTATTTTATGGGGCTGCATTATTCATAATTACTTTAAGCATTGCCACCTTATACAATAGAAGCGAAAAAAGAGTAATGGATTCTTGGAGAGTTGAAGCGAAATCTGAAAGATTGTTTCCATTTGATGCTCCCGAAGAGGAACAGAATCAATACAATAGAAATCGAATGAGAGGTGAAAACAGAGCAAAAAGATTCTTTACACCTCCAAAAATTTTCGAATCACTCTACAACTTCATCTTATTTAGTGTAGTTGCATTATTAAGTACTGCCTATAGAATGACAGTATATAGTTTAAAAAAAGAAAATGAAGCAACATTATTAAGAGAAGAAAAGGTAAAATCCGAAATGAGTTTTCTAAAATCTCAAGTCAATCCTCATTTCTTATTTAATGTACTCAATAATATCTATTCATTATCCTTCTTAAAATCTGACAAAACACCTGATGTAGTACTCCAACTATCAGACATGTTACGATACATGTTGTACCATACTGGGACTGAAACTGTTCCTTTATCAAAAGAAGTTGAGTATTTGCAAAATTTCATATCATTACATTTATTGAAAGATGACACTCTACAAGAAAGAGTTAAATATGATATCAATATTTCATCACATCACTTACAAATAGCTCCACTACTCTTTGCTCCTTTCATAGAAAATGCTTTCAAACATAGTCATATCGAAGATGAGCAAAATGGATGGATCAGTATTTCATTAGAAACCGAAAAAAACAATACTATACTGTTCAATGTTTCCAATTCAAAACCTTCAAGAAAAATAAGCAAAGACAAAGAAGGCGGTATTGGTTTGGAGAATGTAAAAAAACGTCTCACCTTGCAGTATAAAAACAAACACATATTAACCATCAATGAGACCCATGATAGGTTCTCGGTTACATTAGAATTACACACATCATAAACACTTAAACATTAAACACACTAAAATGACTTCACAAATGAATTCGAGTCAACCGTATCAACCTAAACATAAAATAAGGTTAGTAACGGCTGGTTCTTTATTCGACGGACATGATGCGTCTATTAACATCATGCGTCGAATCATGCAGTCAACTGGCGCTGAAATCATTCACCTTGGTCACAACCGATCTGCTCAAGAGATTGTAGATTGTGCTATTCAAGAAGACGTACAAGGTATTGCAATCACTTCCTACCAAGGAGGGCACTTAGAGTATTTCAAATACATCTATGATTTACTGAAAGAGAGAGGAGCTGACACCATTGGTATCTACGGAGGTGGTGGAGGTACTATTTTACCTACTGAAATTGAAGAACTCCACCAATACGGTATCAATAGAATATATTCACCTGATGACGGAAGAAAACTAGGCCTTCAGGGAATGATCAATGACATTTTAATACAATGTGATTTTCCTACTGGAAAAAATATACAGAAGGAGTCTCTAAATATTGACAAGAAGTCTCATAAAAACCTTGGTAGAGTTATTTCTGCTATTGAAAACTTCAAAAGTAATCATCAAGAGTTTTTAAGTGATCTTGCTAAAAAAGCAGAATATATTACTACTCCAGTCCTTGGTATTACTGGGACAGGCGGTGCTGGTAAATCTTCATTAGTAGATGAGTTAATTAGAAGATTTCTCCTTTCATCTGATGATCGACAAGTTGCGATTATATCTGTCGACCCTTCCAAAAGAAAAACTGGAGGAGCACTACTAGGTGATAGAATTCGAATGAATGCTATTTCCAATGGTAGAGTGTATATGCGTTCTTTAGCAACAAGACAGGCACATATCGCTTTATCACAACATATTCAAGAAGTATTGAACCTTGTTAAGGTCGCTGGGTTCGACTTGATTATTCTAGAAACATCAGGTATCGGTCAGTCGGGCACTGAAATTATTGACTTTAGTGATGTCTCATTATATGTGATGACTCCCGAATATGGCGCAGCAACTCAATTAGAAAAGATTGACATGCTGGATTATGCCGATGTTATTGCTTTAAATAAGTTTGATAAGAAAGGTGCACAAGATGCACTGAGAGATGTTGCAAAACAATACCGTAGAAACCACAACTTATTTGAATTACCAGATGATGATACACCGGTATTTGGTACAATGGCCTCTCAATTTAATGATACAGGAGTCAATCAACTCTACAACAAATTAATTGAGCTAATTAACGCAAAGAAGAAAGATCTTGCTTTATCAAAAGTTGAAAATAACATTGAAGGAAATAGAATTCACATTATCCCTCCTTCAAGAGTAAGGTACTTGTCTGAAATCTCTGAGGTAATCAGAAATTATAATGCTTCAGTAGACGAACAAGCTGAATTAGCGGATAAGCTCTATGGACTTCAAAAAGCGATTGAAGTTGTAGATCATGACAACCAAACTAAAGGTGTACTTCAAAAAGCTTTTGAAGATATTAAAAAGCAGACCAACCATGAAGTTTTAGATATTATTGAAGGTTGGAAAGAAAAAGTTGACAATTATGCTAGTGATGTTTTCACTTATCAGGTAAGAGGAAAAGATATCTATGTGGATACAAAATCAACTACATTGTCTGGTAATAAAATATCGAAAGTGACTTTACCAAAGTATAAAGGGTGGGGTGATATTGTAAAATGGTCAATGCAGGAAAATGTACCTGGAGAATTTCCTTATACTGCCGGTGTATTCCCTTTCAAAAGAAAAGGTGAAGATCCTACTAGAATGTTTGCAGGAGAAGGAAACCCAGAACGTACCAACAGAAGATTCCATTATTTATCTGAAGGGCAACCTGCTGCTCGACTATCTACAGCATTCGATTCGGTCACTTTATACGGTGAAGATCCTGCGTTCAGACCTGACATTTATGGTAAAATTGGCAATTCAGGTGTTAACGTCTCCAGTTTAGATGATGCAAAAAGGTTATATTCAGGTTTTGACCTTTGTGCTCCTTCTACATCTGTATCTATGACGATCAATGGGCCAGCTGCTGCTATGACAGCTTTCTTTATGAATGCTGCCATTGATCAACAATGTGAGCTATATATTAAGGAAAAAGGTCTTGAAAAAGATGTTCAGAATAAAATTGACGAAATCTACCAAGGATCAACAGCTCCAAAATATAGAGGTGAACTTCCAAAAAATCACAATGGATTAGGATTAATGCTTTTAGGTGTCACCGGAGACCAAGTACTTCCAACTGATGTCTATGAGGAAATAAAGAAAGCCACAATACAGAAAGTAAGAGGTACGGTTCAAGCAGACATTCTAAAAGAAGATCAAGCACAAAACACTTGTATTTTCTCAACGGAGTTTTCTTTACGTTTGATGGGTGATATGCAAGAGTATTTCACTAATCAAAGTATTAAAAACTTCTATTCTGTATCGATCTCAGGGTATCATATTGCTGAAGCTGGAGCCAACCCAATATCTCAATTGGCATTTACCTTAGCAAATGGATTCACCTTTATAGAATACTATTTAAATAGAGGAATGAAGATTGATGATTTCGCTCCAAACTTCTCATTCTTCTTCTCAAATGGAGTCGATCCAGAATATGCCGTAATAGGTAGAGTAGCCAGGAAAATTTGGGCAAAAGCATTAAAGTACAAATACAAAGCAAGTGATCGATCACAAAAGTTAAAGTACCACATTCAAACTTCTGGTAGATCATTACATGCTCAAGAAATTGCTTTTAATGATATCAGAACCACTCTTCAGGCTTTATATGCTATTTATGACAACTGTAATTCACTACATACAAATGCATATGATGAGGCGATTACCACACCAACAGAAGAATCCGTTAGAAGAGCCGTTGCTATTCAGTTGATTATCAACAAGGAGTTGGGATTAACCAAAAATGAAAATCCTATTCAAGGTGCTTTTATCATTGAAGAGCTTACTGACTTAGTTGAAGAAGCGGTAATGGCTGAATTTGATAGAATTACTGAAAGAGGTGGTGTACTTGGAGCCATGGAAACAATGTACCAACGCTCTAAAATCCAAGAGGAATCTCTATACTATGAAACATTGAAGCATAATGGAGATTTCCCTATCATTGGTGTAAATACTTTCTTATCAAAAAATGGATCACCAACAGTGATCCCTGATGAAGTAATTAGATCTACTAAAGAAGAAAAAAATGGGCAAATCCATGCGCTCGAACAATTACATCAAGTTTTAGAGAGTAATGGTAAAAAAGCACTTGGGAAGCTCTGTGAAGATGCCTTAAATCAGAATAATACTTTTGCAGCCTTAATGGAAGCCACTAAATATTGTTCTCTTGGGCAAATCACCTCCGCTTTATTTGAAGTTGGTGGGCAATACAGAAGAAATATGTAATAGATACAAAAAGGCCTCTGAAATTACTCAGAGGCCTTTTTATTTATTACAAACCTAAACTAATACCGATCTGTGCTCCAGATCCAATATTACCTTGAATACCGATTTTATCTGAGATATGATACTTAGCACCTACACCAATACCCCAGTGTAATTGATTGGCATGACCAAAATCAAATCCAATATCACCCACAGCATATACATCCCATTTTGGATTCGTAATATTTAATACTCTATCTGCATACCATCTAAATCTAGCACCAGCACCAAAAGTACTTCCGTCTCCAGACCAAGATTGATAATCAACAAATGCACCTACTGTAAAATCCCTCCCTAACTGAGCAATTTCATAATCGGCCATAAAACCTATGGTATTATTTGAGAAACCAGTGGTTAAACCAATATTTAAAGTACCAGGACCTTTAAAGTTTCCTCCCCCATTTGCAGGAGCTTGAGCGTAAAGATTTGAGAAGCTTAATGTAATTAAAGTGATGAATAGATATAAAGCTTTTTTCATTGTTGTAAACTTTTTAATGATTGAGTTTTTATTTTCACTTACTTATTTCCTAATCATTAAAATGTCACCTGATAAATTCATTTTTTTTCAAAAAAAATAAAAGAGCCACTTCTTTAGGGAAGTGACTCTTTCAATATTACGAATTTATATAAGATTAAATTTTCTCCAAGGACACAATTGATAGTTCAATTGCGTTAATTTTTTTAATAAAATATATGATGACGAATAACTCTACCCCTGTTCCAACACATTGTTGAATAAAGTAACTTACATCTACACTTAATAGAAAAGAATTAAATAGTAGATGTACTATCACCAAAAATACCAATGATGCTTTCGGGTGATTTCCCATCCGTAAAGCAACTACTATGTATAAAATGCTTAATAGAGTAGAAATAACCTTCTCTGATAAGTCTCCATTCTCAAGAGAAATCATCAGTATATTTAAAATTGACAACCCTATTAGGGATAATTTTGATTTTCTTAGTAAGCTACCAAATTGTTTTAATTGAAGTTCTAACATAATAGATGAATTGATTAAAATTGAAGAGTATATTATCTATATTTTAATATCAATCCATAAGAAATATCACTACAAAAAAAGGCCACCTCATTGAATTGAGATGGCCTTTCTTAAAAGTCTGGAACTTTATTTATTTAAAGCTTCCAACTCCTTGATATCTTTTAACTTCTGAATATCTGCAAACTCATATCGAACTGCATTCTTAAATGAACCGCCATATGCCGCTTTTAAGAAACTCTCTGAAGTTTTATAATCTCCAATTTCTTTGTAAACCAATGCAATTGCAAAATTGTATTTCGCTTTTGTTGGAGGATTAATAGTAGGATTATGAATTACCTTCTTTAATTTCTCTGTAGCTACTCCGATTTCACTAAGGTTCTTTTCACACATTGTCTTCATGAAAATCACATTAATGTTTCTTTCATTTTGAGGCAATGCTTTTTGGAACTCTTCCATATGAATATATGCTGTTGCATAGTCCATTGCTTGATAGTTCAGTGTCGCTAAATCTAACAACTTAGCAGAACGCTTTTTAACGTCTTTCTCAGCCATTAAAGCTCTATCTTGAGCAGCAATTACTTTTGTTTTATCAGTTCTGATAGCAGCCAACTGCTTTTGTAAATCGAAGGCCTCTATATAAGATGAATTAATTCCTAAAGTCACGTCAATCATATGTTGCGACTTTTCATAATCCATAACAGTAAAGTAAGTTTGTGCTAAATTAAAGTAGTAATCCTCTTGGAAGATCATAAACATAGATTCTGCTTCGCTTGTAGTAATCTTGTCCATCCACTCTTTTGCTTCAGCATACTTAGCTTGCTCAAACAAAGCCCAAACGTACTGATAATAGTATCTTTCGTTACCCGATAAAGGTTCAATATCACCAATGATATTAGCCATTAGTTCTTCCGCTTTCTCAGGATGACCCATTTCATTCCAATACATCGACTCATAATAGTCTAAGTCAAATGATTCTGTAAGGTTTAATTTTCTTACGTCATCAATATGTTTTTTGGAGAACCTGTGTCTATTTGCTTGATCAAGAATATCTAATATTTTTAATTTGTATAGATATTTTTGCTCAATTGCTCCATCTTTTTGATAAGCCAAATCATAGAACTCTACAGCTTTAATTGGCTGCTTACGTTGAGAATATAAATCGCCCAACATCTCATAAGCTCTAAAGAATCCTGGATCTGCTTTCACACAAGCTTCAAGTGTTTGGATCGCATCACCAAACTTTGTAACTGCTAAATATGTGTTTGCCTTTTTGAAGTAAATACTCCCATCATTTGGACTAGCATTAATTGCTTGATCCAACATATCCAAAGCCTCGTTGTAACGGTTGTTTGCTAATAAAAAATCTGCTTTCTCTAAATAGTCTGCAGCACTTTGTGAAAATGCAGGACTCACTACTAACAAGGAGCAAACTAACTTTAAGATGATATGAAATTTAGATAGTTTCATAGATTTCTAATGTTGAAGAACTCTTTTTCTATTGTATAAAAAGCTTGAAAAATTTATGCCTTTTATGATACAACTGAATAAATAAAAAAATAGTATAAGCGGTACAGTTATTTACCAGACTAATATGAATTTAAGAAATCAGTAAGCTGTCCATCTACCCCATATTGATTTAATTTTCTTTGGTAGGCTTCAGCAGCTTCCTTACTTACAAAATTTCCAGCAAATACTTGATAAGTGATATCTCCACTGTATTGATCAATCATGATATATACATCCTCGATATCGTACTCCCTCACAATTTGACATTGCTCCTGAGCAGATTCTAAATCACCCACATCTGTAATTAAGACAGACCATCTATTTTTCTCAATACGCACACCGTTAGGATTATATAAATAACGGTACATTGGGTCAAATGAGATGTACTCGGCAAAATACGTAGTAGGTTCAGCATCTTTTCCTTCAAAGTCTTTGATATTGAAGAACCAATATGCCTGTAATACAGAAAACGAAGTAGCTTCTTCATCTCCTTTTACATATAGGTAATATGTATTTCCTTGATCCGTAAGTTGTTTTGGTAAACCTCTTCTCATGGTATAAGCTGTAACTAAATAATTAATTACTGGCTCTCCAGCTACATGATCTTTCGGAGGCTTAGGAGCCACACGAACAAAATCTAGCTTACCATCATTATTAAAGTCACCAAAACTATCAGTTCCTTGGAATAAACTCGAGAACGATGTCTGACGGATTGAATTTCTATCTGTAATGTCAAAAACGTTGTAACAACGATATCTACAATTTTCTCCTAAACAATCTTCTCTAAAAGAGATCAGCATTAAATAAGATTTACCTAAATAATCGAATTCTTTTGCCTCTAAAACGTTAGAGTAATTTTGTCTAATAGATTTTTCCATTGAACAGAAGAAATTAAATTCTCTGCCATTCAATATTATCCCCGTTGGATTGGGGTTGAAGATGTTGTCATACTCTGCTCCATTCACAAAATAAATTTTAAAAGGAATAGAAGCATCTCCATAAATCGTAAATGTTGTATCTCCTACTTCTGCAGAGCTAGTTGGAAATAATTCGCTTTTAACTGAAACTGCTTCCTGAGAAAGTGAACTCGGTGAATATGTCGCTCCTTCGACCACTTCCTGTGCATGAGATTCTAAATCAAAAAAGAAGAAAACTGCAGTAAAAAAGACTATTAAATACCTTAATGAAATATTTAATATATTTTCTTTGTTCATCATATTAATGATCCCAATAATAGAGTACTAGTTATAACCTAACTCTTGATAAATTAACAATTGTTATCTAAACTAATAAGACTTATACGGTACTTTACTTAAAATAGTTCTAAAATTTACTCATTACTGTCAATTTCTGCTAGTTAAATTGATATAATGATAATAGTGTAACCGCGTAAACCTCTGTTCTTTTCTATTACTAACAAATCTTGTTCCGTTAATGCGTTTTAATTGAGTACTATTTTTGCTATTGAAACGTTAATTAGAAAAATTACATCATTTATTTGATAAAAAATACTTAAAATGAGTACTCTAACGAGAATTATTTTTCTCTCATTCTTTATTCTTTGTAGTCAAATTAGTTTTGCCCAAACACCTTTGGATAGAACTAGAATAATTTATAAGTCCGGAAAATATACAAATTCAACAAAAATTATTGTTGAGATTCATGGAACTGGAATTACCCAAATGATGGCTAGTGGCAGCCCATCTTTTGAAGGTTCTAGATGGATCCGTTTTCAAACACCTTTCAATTATACATTGTCTGCTGGTGACGGGACTAAAAGCGTTTACTACAAATTCAAGGATGTAGATGGAAACGAATCTAAAACGTTAATGAAAAAAATCATTTTAGATACAGAACCTCCTACAGACATTGGAGTAAAGATGGATGTTCCTTCTAATTACTTAACTGACCAAAACAGTCTAAAAGTAGGTGTGATTCTTTCTGCAAAAGGAGCAAAATATTACCAATTAGGGAATACAACATCTTTCCACGGTAATAAGTGGCGTCTTATTCAAGATGACTACGTAGAATGGGAACTAACTGCTGGCGATGATGGGATCAGAAAAATATATGCTAGATATAGAGATCAAGCAGGTAATGTTTCCCCTGTTGTTTCTGATGAAATTACCGTTGATAGAACAGCTCCATTTGCTGGAGGCATAAAAATAAATGACGGTGCAAAAATCACCAACAGACAAGATCGTACTGTAAATGTTAGCTTCACTTGTCGTCAGGTAGATTCTATGATCGTTGCTCAAGATCCAAAATTTATTGATAGTAAATGGGAATTGTTCAACGGAAAGAAAACCATTAAACTGACAGATGGTGATGGCAAAAAAATGATCTACGTTAGATATAAAGATTTAGCCGGTAATCAGACACAGACGTATTCTGCTTCTATTGATATTGACACTCAAGCACCACAAAACATCAGCTTGAGCATTAACCATGGAGAAAAATCTACCACTGATATCAATAAGCAAGTGACTTTAGATATACAACCTGATGGTGCAAAATTTATGATGATTAGCAACAGTTCTTCGTTTAGCGGAGGAAAATGGCAGCAAGCATCAACAAAATTTGAAAATTGGGTTTTAAAAGGAGAAACTGATGGAATGAAACATGTCTATATTCGCTTTAAGGACAACGCAGGCAATGTTTCTAGGCCTATTAGAGCTAGTATTGAACTTAAAAGAGGTTTTTAATCTTTTGATATACAGCTAAAAAAATACCAAAAAAGGATTCAACATAATTTGCAATTGAATCCTTTTTTTTTGTGCTAATATTTTGAAAAAAGAGGAACTTTTCATTATTTCGCATTTATCCTATATAATTAGTAGATTAAATAAAAGTTAACAGCTATGTCATCGCAAAGTATCATATCACAAGCTTCTGCAACATCTTTTGATGAACGCATTGATGAGATTGCGGAGCAATTGGCGAAATACAAAGCGGAGGGCAAACGTATTTTTGCTAGCTCTTCTTTTCAGCCACAAAGCGTAGTTCTGTTAGACATTATCAGTAGAATAGATAAGTCTATTCCTGTCTATTTCCTGGATACAAATTATCATTTTCCAGAAACAATAGAATTCAGAGATCAACTAGCAGAACAACTAGGGATAAACGTAATTGATATTAAATCGAACATTCCTGTCTCAGAACAAGTAGACGAGAATGGTGAACCTTTATATAAAAACCAACCTGACAGATGTTGTCACATTAATAAAGTTGAACCAATTGAAGATGTTTTAAAAGAACATGACGTTTGGATCAATGGCATTAGAAAAGGTCAATCTGCAGTTAGAGCACAAATGCAGAAGGAAGAAGAAGGTAAGCACGGTGTGTTACGTTATCATCCAATTTTAGATTGGGATTCTAAAATGATATTTCAATATATCAATGAAAGAAAACTACCGCTACACTCATTAGTTGCTAAAGGGTATTTTAGCGTAGGATGTTTGCCATGTACAGCAAAAGCAGACCCTACAAAACCTTTATGGTCTGACGACAGGTCTGGTCGTTGGTCAGGACAAGGTAAAACAGAATGTGGTTTACATACTACATTAGGAAAATAACTACCGTAATACTTAAGGAACAATCGAGGTCATCTTTAATAGGATGACCTCTTTTTTTGCCTTTTTATTTCTGAATGGGTTCGTTCGTTGAAAAAAACTTATCGTTCGTTGAAAGATTTATAAATAATGCATCCTTTCCTCCACCTTTGAAGTATCAATAATTAAATCATTCAATCAGCAAGAACAAACAGAAAAGGTTCTTTGCTTAAAAAATTAAATACCATGAAAAAGATATCATTAATCGTATTAGCTCTAGTGTCAGTATCATTCTTCGCATTTTGTCAAGGTAAAGGAGATCCTAAAAAGAGAGAGGAAGCAAAAAAGGAAATCAATGCATATATGAAAGCGAATGTACTTCCAGTTATGATTGAACAACGTAAAGAGTTGGATAAGAAGCTTTCATCTTCTGAGAAAAAAGAAATTGAATCTTTAAGAGCAAGAATCAACACCCTAAAGGCACAAAAAGAAAATATGCCTAAAAGAGATCGTTCACAAGAGCCTACTGAAGAACAACGTAAAGCATTTGAAGCTGCTAAAAAAGAAATGCGTTTAATCATGACAGATGCTTGGGCAATTGTAGACAATCATGAAGCTGACTTCGAAGCATTAAAAGAAGGTAACAAAGAAAATGCGGAAAAGTGGAAAGCTGATATGAAGGCTATCTTTGACAAATACAAGCCTGAAGGAGCTGAAGGTAAAAGAGGAGGCAAAGGAGGTCGTCATGGTAAAATGGGTATGATGATGGACCAAAATAAAGCTCCTATGTTCTTGCTAATGGACCCAACGAAATCTGTTGATGAATTAGCAGCAGAAATGGAACAACGCCAAGCAGGTAGACAAGGACACCATAGAGGTGGAAAAAGAAAATAAATAGTTAGATTAGTTCATTATTTAAATAGAAAGGTTCCTGTTACATTTTGCAACAGGAACCTTATCATTTGTGCAGTTATTAGTAATCAATATCTGCCACTAAAATATCCTCAAGAATAGGTTTTACATGGTCAGTAACAACTTCAACATGAGCAGGGTGCACTTGATATTTATTCAATGCTTCCTCAGTTTCAAAAATTGAATAAAGTACTACGCTAAAACCTTTTGCTCTATCCGAGAAATTTTCTTTAACGTGGATTTCCTTAATTTCTTCAATTTTGTTACCCAATGCGTTTAATGCATTAATCATTGCTGTAACTTGAGATGAAGTTGCCTCATCTTTAATTTTAAATAAAACCGTGTGATTTATCATATGATTGTTCTTTTAGTTTGTGCGAATTTACAAACGATAAGCCCAAATCTAGCAATAAATCTCCGCTTTTTACTGTGCACTTATTTCATTTTCTAGTTTACCATTTAAAAGAAGTTCATCTCCGTCTTCATTCTCAAATGATAAATTATATTTTGCCTTGGCAACAACTAGCCCTGAAGTCAGTGGAGTTCCTTCTACTCTGTAAACAACCACTAATGGAGAATTATCTCCATCATCTGAAACAGAAAACTCCCAATCTTCATCAGTAACAAACTCCATTTCATTATAACCACTACTTGTTAAGGTAATGCCTGCATCTGAATACAGTTCATTTAAGGCTCCCAAGTGCTCTGAAAGCTTATTATATTCACTTAGTTTCACTTCTCTTTTTTGCTGTAAAGCAACAATTTCATCAAGTGAACCTAATCTATTTTTAGTTTCTTCTACTACGCGATCAAACTTTCCTTTCTTAGCATAAAAGCTCTTCTGTGATTTCTCTACAATGATTCTATCATACAGATAATCTTGTAAGGCGATATAAAATACATCAATACTTTCCCCAGAGGCCCCTGCCTTTCGGTGTTGGTTATAGATATATTCAAAAGAAAAAAGTGTTCTTAATAGTGATCGACCTTCTTCAAAAAGTCTTTTATTAGCCACTTCTAGCTCTTCTATAGCTTCTTTTGTTCCTCCAATCGTCCCACTTTGGTTTCTCATACTTTCCATTGCAGATAAAACCTTGTCGATATTTTCCTGCATGATATTGATATCTCTAATATATCCATCTCTAGTAGCTAATAATCTAGTTAATGCAGCTTGTACTGCCCCACTCTGACCACTTGCATCACTTTGTGATATATTATCGGATAAAATTTCAGTATAATGGTAAATATCAGACATGTTAGACAGCTCTGCTTGAAGGTTTCTTAAACTTTCTTCCAACTGTCCTGTATCATCGCCAAAGTTACCTTTTAACTGTTTGATGTCTGCATCTACCTGTCGAACATTCTGATCAGCTCTCTCTACAGCTTCTTCCACTTCTTGAATGTTCATATTGGGTAATCGCATAGATATAGCTACCGCACTACCTTCTACAGCATCTCCATTTAGGTTCCAAACTGTATTGTCTTTAATATATTCATCAATAACCACTAAATCCGGATGGATTTCATCATCGTCTCCACTAAAGACAAAGAAAGCGATTGTTGTGATCAGGAGAATTCCACCGAAAACTGAACCTAAGATGATGAGTAAGTTTTTCTTTGGGGTTGTTGAGTTTTCCTCCATAACATTTTTATTATTCTTGGTTTAAGTAGGTTTTCTATCTTAGTTTTTGACCAAGTGACGAGCACTTCTCTTTTCTAACGCAATATTCTACTAATAATTTTAAGAAGATAATAATATTTTCGTTTTACGAATATCTTTAAGTGGATTAGTTAAGAGATTTCTTATTTTGTTATAAATCCATATTTTTATATTACAACCGAAACTTTATGTTCGTGTCTTAAGTAATAATTAAAAAATAATTATAGATAAACCATCCCAAAAGAATGAGTCAACAACGTATTTTATGGGCCGATGACGAGATTGAATTATTAAAACCGCATATTCTTTTCTTAACTAAAAAAGGGTATGATGTAACTCCTGTTTTAAGTGGTCTCGACGCAATCGAAAAATGTGAGGAAGAAGAATTTGATATCATTTTCTTGGATGAAAACATGCCTGGTATGACAGGCCTTGAAGCCTTAGAGCAGATTAAACGAATTAAACCTAGTCTTCCTGTAGTAATGATCACTAAAAGTGAGGAAGAATACATTATGGAAGATGCTATTGGTGCAAAAATCGCTGACTACCTTATTAAACCTATCAATCCAAAACAGATACTATTATCTGTAAAAAAACTACTGGATAAGAAAAAATTAGTCGACGAAAAAACCAATTCTGCCTATCAACAAGATTTCCAAAGCATCATGATGTCTTTCATGAATGATATGGATTGGGAAGATTGGGTAGAAACTTATAAAAAGATTGTATACTGGGACCTTGCCATCAATCAGACAGAAAATAAAAGTATGAGTGAGGTCTTTGAAATGCAGAAGAATGAAGCGAATCATAACTTCTGTCGGTTTATCAAAGACAATTATATCGACTGGATGGAAGAGCCAGATGAAAGACCTATATTGTCTCATGAGTTACTTGCCGAAAAAGTATTCCCATACGTAAAAGAAAATGACAATAGTACTTTCTTTATCCTGATAGATAACCTTCGCTATGATCAATGGAAAGTAATTGAGCCATTAGTTGCAGACTTATTCTCAATAAAAGAAGATGTTTATTGTCCAATTCTTCCAACAACCACAGCGTATGCTAGAAATGCTATTTTCTCTGGTTTAATGCCATCAGAAATTGAAGCTACATATCCTGAATGGTGGGTAAATGATAACGATGAAGAAAGTAAAAACAACTATGAGGAAGAACTTTTAGGAGAACAACTACTTCGTCATGGTATCAAAGATAAATACTCTTACAACAAGATTATTAGAGCTTCACAAGGCAAGCAGGTAAATGATCAAATCAATGCCTTAATGCATAAGAAGTTCAATGCTGTAGTGTATAACTTCGTTGATATGCTTTCACATGCAAGAACAGACACCAATATGGTTCGTGAACTTGCTCCAGATGAAGCTGCCTACCGCTCTATCACAAAATCATGGTTCGAGCACTCCACACTTTATGAAATGCTAAAAATGCTTTCAGAAAAAGATTGTAAGGTCTTTATCACTACTGATCATGGTACTGTAAGAACGCGTAAACCTTACAAAATTGTTGGTGATAGAGAAACCAATACCAACTTGAGGTACAAGCAAGGTAAAAACCTTTCTTACAATAAAAAGAATGTTTTAGTGGCCAGACATCCAGAAGACTTTGGCTTGCCAAAAACTGAAGTATCTACCTCATATGTTTTTGCAACAGAAGATTATTTCTTTGCTTACCCTAATAACTACAACTATTATGTTAGTTATTACAAGGATACATTCCAACATGGAGGCATTTCTATTGATGAAATGATTATACCATTTATTGAATTAGGTAAGAAATAATAAAAAAAGGAGTAGTTTAAAAGCTACTCCTTTTTTTATGTATTCCAAGCAAGTTTAGATGATGGATGTATAATAAACCTATCATTTACTTCCCTAGGAACTTCCTGTAATATATTTGCTAGGCACATATGAATGATGGCCTCAACAACTTCACTTTCATCCATATCCAATTTTACTAGTTCATCAACAGTTACATACCCTTTCTGATCTATTAATTGGAGTACCTTCCTTTCAATTTCTCCAAATGAGACAACATGTTCCTCCGATTTACTTCTTTCTTTAAGTAATCTTCGAATCACTTTACTCATCTGAACACTTTTATCTTCTACCCTAATATAAGGTTTACCTATTCTTCTTTTTAGATTATATAGTAAGAATACAGGCTGCTTTGTACTTGGCGGGATTTCGATTACCAATACTTGACGCATTGCAGAAACTTGTACCTTATAAACAGTATAATCGATTTTTACAGACAACCTTGATTTAATGGCTTTTTCTAACACAAACAATTCTCCATCTACATCAGTAAAACCATCTATTCTACCATCGTCTGCAACACCAACTATCAAGTAGCCACCATACTTATTGGCAAAGGCAACTACCTCTTTCATTATTTTTAAAGGGTCGGCCGCTTTCTTCTTAAACTCAATCTTAAACCCCTCTCCTTGATTGACCAACTGTTTTAAAAACTTGAGATCCATTGTGATATAATTAATAAAACAACTAATTATACATTTCGAAGTAACATTTCATGTATAAACAAAAAAGCAATTATAATATTAATTAAGACTTTATTGTTTAATTTTTTTTATCGAACTTTAAACATCACATATTTTTTATGTGAAATCGTACAGATACTTTAACAACTTACTATGTATCACTGCTAAAATCAATTCTCATTAGCTGTCAGCTTACAATTTGTTGGATGTATGACAAACATCGAAAAAGAAAAATCACACGTCCTGAAAGTAAATTTGATGATTAATAACTTCACTCAATTTAGTTAGTAAACTATTCACTCTCTATCGTTCTATAATACCATATTTCATTCAAACCAAGTATTGAGAGTGAATAGTTTTTTACAGTATTGGAGCTACTTCACGTACAGTTTCAAGTGCATCAAAATAAATTTTATACCTTTTCCCCTCTACATTACCCGTTGATCCACACTGCGAACCTGATGTCACATAATAGACATATTGTTTAGTAGAACGTTTGTCTAAATCTACTCTATCAGGCTTTCCTAAAACAGATCTTACTTCAGAGATACCTGATCCTAATAATTTATCTTTCACAGAGATAAAGTCTTTTTCTAATTTTTCTCTATCACCATGACAAGCATTCGGATCATTTTTCCATGTTTTCATATCAAACTCATCTTGTGTTATTCCAGATGGTTTTGCACAAGAAAACATTAATGAGTTGCAAGCAATTAAGCCTAAAAAAGTAATCTGTTTTAAATATTTCATTATTATCTATGTCAACCTTCTCAGTTTCCATGGAGTTAACAAATTTGTCAGTTCAGATGTTTCCTCTGACTTTTTCTTTTTATAAAAAAGTTCTGCAATTGTAGCGATTGCTACTAACTCCTCTTCTTCTGATAACGATTCTTCTAAAAATTCAGGTTTAAAATATTCCCCCACAAAGTTAGTCCCAAAGTTTCCACTTATAAAGGCCTCGTGTTGGAATACAAACTTACAGAAAGGAAGTGTAGTTTCAAGGCCTGTGATCTTATATTCATCAATTGCTCTTAACATTCTTGCAATTGCTTCAGTTCTATCCTTGCCCCAAACAATCAGTTTACCCATCATTGGGTCATAGTGCATGCTTACTTCCATTCCTTCTCTATAACCGCTGTCTACTCTTACTCGCATACCAGCAGGCTCTTGGTATCGAATTAATTTACCTGTATCGGGTAGGAAATTCTGATAAGGGTCTTCTGCATAAACTCTCACTTCAATAGCATGTCCTTGAATTTTGAGATCTTCTTGTGCATAACCCAACTCCTCTCCTTCAGCAATTCTAATTTGTTCTTTTACTAAATCAAGCTGAGTGATTTCTTCCGTTACAGTATGCTCTACCTGCAAACGAGTATTCATTTCAAGGAAATAGAAAGAATTGTCAACATCTAAAATAAATTCTACTGTACCTGCTCCAACATAATCACAAGATTGGGCGACCCTCACTGCACATTCTCCCATTTCTGCTCTAAGCTGATCCGATAACACTGCTGATGGAGCCTCTTCAATAACTTTTTGATGTCGACGTTGAATTGAACAATCTCTTTCAAATAAATGAACGACATTTCCATGCTTATCAGCTAAAATCTGAATTTCTATGTGCCTTGGCTTTTGGATATATTTCTCGATAAAAACAGCTCCATCGCCAAAAGAAGACATTGCTTCACTCACCGCTCTATCCATTTGTGATGTAAAATCTTTAGGATCTTCCACCACTCTCATTCCTTTTCCTCCTCCTCCAGCACTGGCTTTTATTAAGATCGGATAACCTACCTCTAAAGCCATCTTCTCGGCTTTTTCTATATCATCGATGGCTTCATCTCCTCCGGGAACTAATGGTACATTAAACTTTTGTACGGTGGCCTTGGCTTCCAGCTTACTCCCCATCACTTCAATAGCTTTTGGTGATGGTCCAATAAATGTGATTCCTTCTTCTTCTACCCTTTTTGCAAACGTGGCATTCTCTGATAAAAAGCCATATCCTGGATGTATCGCATCAATTTTGTATTCATGGCAAACCTTTAAAATTTTCTCCATATCCAGATAAGACTGTGAAGACGCAGGAGGACCAATACAAACAGCCTGATCTGCTGCGAGTACATGTGGAGCATCAATATCTGCCTCACTGTATACCGCTAAAGTGTAGATTCCCTCTTCTCTTGCAGACCTGATAATTCTTAATGCAATTTCACCACGGTTAGCAATAAGCAACCTTTTAATTTTCTTCATGTTTGTGTGTAAAGTATATGTGTTGTTATGTTTTGGTAGTTTTCAATTTGGATTTTACTTTTAAGTATGCCAAACCTTTTCTAGTTTCAATATAAAAGATGAAGGTATAAATCCTTTCATACCAGCCCATCTAATTTGCTTTCCATCGAAAAATATATCGATAGCTTTAGTGATTCCCAATTTAGAATCTTCTAATTTTTCTATTTTTTCCGTTTCAGAGAACATCCATTCAAAACTCTCCAACTTTTTTGTTTTTTGATCAACACCAACAAAATATAGTGAGTTATCAGTGAGTAGCATCAATCCAAAAAATGGTGGTTTCAACATCAATGAAGCCCATGTTCCTGCAACAATATTTTTATCTGAAATTTGTTGATTTGATAAATAAAGATCTACCTGTTCTAATAGGTCTACTAATGCTTTTTTATCATATGTCTTAATTTCTAATTCATTAAACCTTTCCTTCCAACTCATAACTTCTTCTTCAGTATATTCCTCAAGTGATACTATTTCATAAAATATTAATAGTCAATTATTTAAAAAAGTAACTTTTATCTTAAAATCATACTTTAGTCTAAAATTCTTATTAAATTCTGAAAGATATAACACCCAAAAACGTTATAATTATATAGACTTTAATATTTAAATAATCCAATACTATCCACTAAAATAGCACGAAATGAAAAAACTTTACTCTTTTCTTTTTGCATCTTTAATTCTAATTAATTTCTCTTATGCTCAAGATACCAGTGCTGAAGATTATTTTGTCAAAGGAGAAGTTTATGCGGAGATGGGAAAATTCAACGAAGCAATTATGGCTTATGAGGTCGCTATTGCTAAAGATGTTGATAACCCGAAATACCAATATCAACTTGGTATCGTCTACCTAAAAACGAAAAAGACAAAAGATGCATTAAAGGCTTTTGAAAAAGCAACGAAGGTAGATCCCAACTATTTAGATGCACATCTTAAACTTGCATTACTCTACAAAGAGAAAAAAGATTACAACAAAACTGTAGAGCACTTAGATGCTGCATATTCTATTGTCACTGATTCAGACAAAAAGTTAAAGTACAAAACAAGAATTATCAATATCCTTGATAAAACTAAACAATTTGAAAAAGCTGGACCACACATCGCCGACGCCAAAAACATTAATCCACAAGATGATTACATCCTATACATGGATGCAAAGTACAATAATTACATCACTAAAAACCATGAACTAGCAAAAGCCAGTATGCAACAAGCTATTGCTCAAATGGAGAAGGAAAAAGGTAAGGCACATGATCATTATTACTATGAATTAGGTGTAGCACACCATTCTTTAGAAGATTATAAAAATGCGAATATTGCTTTTAAAGAAGTAACAGATGGTAAGTTAAAAAGTAAGGTGAATACGATGACTCCCGAATATCAATATCAGATCGCATGGGCTCATTACCAATTGTATGATATTCAAAAATCAGAAGAGATCTTAACTAATGTCATCAAGATGGATCCTAACTTTGAACCCGCTTATGATTTACTAATTGAGATTAAAGAAAACAGTTTAAATAGACATGATATTGTTGTTCTATTAGAGCATAAAGTTTCCATTCAACCTGAAAACACTCAAAAGGTAAAAATCTTAGCTGACCTTATTGATCTTGAATTAAAGTTTGGTGATCTCAATGGAGCCAATAAACACATTAAGGAATTTGAACAATGTGGGATTCCATTACCAGATGTACGCTTAATGGAAGGCGTTGCAGCCATGAAAGCCCATGAGTATGAAAAGTCTACAGAGATCTTAACGGACTTGAGAAACAATAAAGTATCGAAAACGAGCTATAAAGCGAATTTCTTACTAGGCTTAGTTCAGATCAAAGAAGGGCAATGGAAAGAAGCTAAAATGACTTTCTCTCAGAATTATCCTGGTGAATTTAATGTTGCCGCAAGAGAGCAAATAAAATTTATCACAAAATATGAAAATAGTGGGGCCACTACCACTAAGAAGTAAATTCTATTCACATAGACATCCCTAATAATACTTACTTAAATTAAATAATTATAGAAAAGCCTCTCAATTTTGGGAGGCTTTGTTGTGCAATAAAAACTAAGATTAGTTACATTTGGTAGTTACTAAATAGACCAAATGTTACTAAAGAAACTAGAAATAAAAGGCTTTAAAAGTTTTGGCGATAAAGTTACGCTAAACTTTGACAAAGGTATTACTGCTGTAGTTGGACCCAACGGTAGTGGTAAATCCAATGTTGTTGATGCTATACGATGGGTATTGGGAGAGCAAAGTACTAAAGCTCTTCGATCTGAAAAAATGGACAATATCATTTTTAATGGTACTAAGTCTAGACGTCCATTACAAATGGCAGAAGTTTACCTTACTTTTATAAACAACAAAAACCTTTTACCGACAGAATACACAGAAGTAACAATTGGTCGTAGATTCTATCGTTCTGGTGAAGGTGAATATTCTCTCAACGGTGTTCCTTGTCGTCTGAAAGATATTCATAGCTTATTTCTAGATACAGGTATTGGTTCTGATAGTTATGCAATCATTGAGTTAAAAATGATTGATGAGTTACTTAATGACACTCAAAATGCCCGTAGAACACTCTTTGAAGAGGCTGCAGGTATTTCAAAGTTTAAAAAGAGTAAGAAAGAGACGCTAAAAAAACTAAAAGATACCGATGCTGATTTAGAACGTGTTGATGACTTATTGTTTGAGGTTGAAAAAAATATGCGTTCACTCGAACGACAAGCCAAGCAAGCCCAGAGATATCTTAAACTAAAGAAAACATATAGAGAATCCAGTATTCAATTAGCCATAAAAAAAGTATCAACACAAGCTGACGAAATGCACAAGCTCGCTGATACTATGACGAATGGTAATGAAGAAAGAAACAATACTCTTAAAAGAATTGAAGAATTAGAAGCTTCAATATCAAAAGAAAAAAAGGAGTCTATTGATAAAGAGCAACTTCTAGCCTCAAGACAAAAGACATTAAATGAACATATCCTTAAAATGCGTCAGATAGAATCTGAAAAGCGTATTAAAGGAGAACGTCGCAAGTTTTTAGAAGAAAAGAAGGCAACCCTACAAAATCAATCCACTATTGATAGAGAAGCTATTGCATTAGCTCAACAAGGGATTGAAGGTTTGCAAATTCAACTCAACTCCATTGAGAAAATGGTGATGGAAGTAGAAAATGAATTAACTACTACCCAACATCAAAGAGATAGTCAAACACAAAAGTCCGATGAACTAGAAGTTCAGACGAATGAGTTTGAACAACAGGTAAAAAGCAAACAGGCAACAATTTTCCAATTAAAACAGAAAATTGAAATCAACGAGGTACAACTTTCAGCTCTGAAGCAAGAGTTAGAAAGAGCACATGAAGAATCATCTGACAAAGCCTCAAGCCTTGCTGAATTTGATACTCAGTTTGCCTCTTTAGAAAGTGAGCGTTTAAGTGCCACTACGGAATATGAAGAGGTAAAAGAAAAATATAATGCACATCAGGAAAAACTTAAACTTTGTAGAGAAGACCTTGAGAATATAAAAGATCGCTCATCTGAGATCTATAGAATTCTTGATGCCAAGAAAAACGAACATAAACTCACAAAGTCATTAGTCGACAATTTAGAAGGCTATCCTGAAGCGATTAAGTATTTAAAACAAAATACTGAATGGGCTAAAGAGGCTCCGATGCTTTCAGATACACTTCATTGTGAAGATGAATATAGAGCAGCAATTGAAGGGTATTTATCTCCCTATCTTAATTATTTCGTATTAGAAAATGAAGAGGAAGCTTGGAGAGCAGTCAACCTTTTAGAAGAGATGAAAAAAGGAAAGGCCAATTTCCTTCTTTTAGATAAATTCGAAGGATACTCACCTTCTCCAAGAAAGTCTGTGGATGATGCTGTTCCTGCACTTGAATTAGTAGACTATGACGACAAGTATGCACACCTTATCATGTATTTGTTAGATGGGGTCTATATTGTGCATAGGAATCAAAATAACCTTCCAAAGAATGATAGTGTTATTCTAGTCACTAAAAATGGTAGAGCTATCCGAAGGAAATCGGCAATTACAGGTGGCTCTACAGGATCCTTTGAAGGGAAATCTTTAGGTAGAATCCGACACTTAGAACAGCTGACTGAAGAAATTAATGCTTTAGAAAAGGAAGCAGAAGACATACATATCACAAAGGTTGAGAAACAAGCGGAACATAAATCGCTATTACAAATCAACCTACAGCATGAACTTGAAAGTGCTCAACATAATGCTCAAGTTGTTACTCAGGAGTTAATCAAAATTAAAACTCAAAAAGAGGAATTTGCGAAATTCTTGGAACAAAGTAGTAACAAGAAAGAAGAAATACTTGAGCGAATTGGAGAAGCCGAAATTACTATTTCAGAAAGTAAACCTCTACTCGAAGATGAAACTTATTCTTTAGAGTATATGGAGGAACAACTGGATGAAATGAAAGATAATTTGACCATTGAAAAAGAGAAGAAAGTCGAATTATCTAGTAAGTACAATCAACTTCATATCAATTTTTTACAGCAAGAGAATCAATACAATTCACTTAGGAAAGAAATTGACTTCAAAGATGAAGAGCTAGTCAAGGCACAGAATAGAATTGATCAGAATATAGAAGAAATTGAAAATGTCGATAGAGATTTACTTCAATCTGATTCTATTGATGAAGAAGGTGCTGAGGCTCTTGAAAAGATGGAGGTTGAACGCCAGAATATTGAACAAGGCGTATTAGAAGCAGAAGAAAACTACAAAGGCACCAAAGCTTTAATCGAAGACACAGAAATCGAGATTAAGCAGCAACAAACTAGAAAAGAAAGTATTGACCAAGAATTGATGGGAGCAAATGAACGCATCAATGCTTTAAGACTTTCATTGACGTCTGTAAAAGAAAAAATTGCGGTTGAGTTTGAGGTAGATCTTGAGCAATTACTATTGATCAAACCTTCTGAAGAAGAACAGGAAGAGGAAAATGAATATAAAGACACTCCAATACATGAATTAGAACATATAAGTGAGGAGTCAAAAAGAAAGCTAAATTCATTAGGTGCAATTAATCATACTGCTATTGATGCATTTAATGAGATCAAAGAAAGAAATGCATTTATATTAGGACAAAGAGAAGACCTCAATAAAGCGAAGGAACAACTCATGAAAACAATTGAAGATATAGATAATATCGCTCAAGAAAAGTTCATGACTGCTTTTACCCAAATTAGAGACAACTTTATGGAGGTATTCCGATCTCTATTTACAGAAGAAGATAACTGTGATTTAAGATTGGCAGATGACAATGATCCACTTAACTCAAAAATTGAGATCCTTGCACAACCAAAAGGTAAACGTCCTTTAACAATCAATCAATTATCAGGTGGTGAGAAAACACTAACAGCTACGGCATTATTGTTCTCTATTTACCTATTAAAGCCTGCCCCATTCTGTATTTTTGATGAGGTAGATGCTCCTTTAGATGACGCCAATGTTGATAAGTTCTGTAGAATTATTAATAAGTTCTCATCAAATTCCCAATTTATTATGGTTACACATAATAAGAGAACTATGGCTTCTACCGATGTTATCTATGGTGTTACGATGATCGAACAAGGAGTTACTACTGTAGTTCCTGTAGACATCAGAAATACACCTCAATTGGATGCATTCACTTCTAAATAACTGAGAGTTAGCGTACAGTAAGTGTACTAAATTGACAACAACGTCCGTTTACGTACATTAACACCAATCATCAATAATAAATAAATATCTGACTATCAGTGTGTTAAATTATTTTCATATAGATTTTGAGTTAGATATTGTATTAAAACTCATGTTATACAATTACTCTCAAAATTTAACGCGATGAACTATCGGTCCCTTTACTTACTATTATTAAGTGTGCTCCCTTTGTTATGTTCCTTTGATTTTCAAGATGATACATTGAAGGACAATAGTAAACGAGAAAGAAAATCTAAGCTTATTCATCATGGTAAGTGGTACTTTTTTGCGAATAATGCTAAAGAATGCCTTGATGATAAAAATAAGATACAAGAAGCATTAGAGTGGATAGACCACAGCTTGGATATAGAAATCAACCATCTGAATTTAGAAATCAAAGGCGATTATTATGTTAAAATTGGAGATCTTCAAGAAGCTATAATTCATTATCAAAAAGCGATATTATTTGATAAAGAAGAATACGATGAGGAGAAAGACAAGAAAAGAGTCCAAAAGAAATTAACAAGGATTAGAAATCGCTTGAAATAAAAAAACTTTATAAAAAACTGAACCTCAACACTTTCATGTTGAGGTTCTTTATACGATTTTCATCAGTAGTTCGCCAGAAAAGGAAAAAGTATCCGACTAAGTTTAAAAAATCTTCAAATAAGACAATAATATCTCCGAAGTATTACAAATATAGGGAACTATTAATAAATATCAATAAATTCGTTAAATATTAACAAATAAACTTTAAAATTTATTTACATCTATTTACAGAATAGTTAATTCTGATTATTTTTTATAGCCTCTATCAATTTAGGAACAACTTCAAAAGCATCCCCTACGACCCCATAATCAGCAGCTTTGAAGAAAGGAGCCTCAGGATCTTTATTAATCGCAACGATTACTTTAGAGGAGTTTACCCCTGCCAAATGCTGAATAGCACCTGAGATACCTACTGCAATATAAAGTTGCGGAGCTACCTTAATACCTGTTTGTCCAACATGCTCGTGATGTGGTCTCCAATCCATATCAGAAACTGGTTTAGAGCAAGCTGTAGCTGCTCCTAGTGTAGAAGCTAAATCTTCGATCATCTGCCAATTTTCAGGTCCTTTCATACCTCTACCAGCAGAAACTACACGATCAGCTTCTGGAAGTAAAATATCTCCATCTTGCTTATGTACAGATATTCTTTTCACACCAAAGTCGCTGTCTGCAAATGCAACTGATAATTCCTCAACTACAGCATCACTTCCTGTTTCTTCTAATGGAACAACATTTTTTGAAACCGTTAGTACTTTCTTACCTTCTGGAATAGATACGTTAGCAAACGCTTTACCTGTAAATACACCTCTTTTTACAACGAAACCATTTGAAGTGTCTGGTAAATCTTGAACGTTAGCAACAACAGAAGCTCCTACTTTTATTGCTACTCTAGCTGCAACTGCATCAACAAGAGATGATCTTGACATCACGACTAAATCTGCTCCAGATTGGTTTACTGCCTCTGCAATAAGTTTTGCTGTTGCAGAAATTACTCCATCATTTAAGCGTTCATCAGAGCAATGTAGCACTTTAGATGCTCCATATTTTCCCACTGAAGCCAATTCAGAAGCATCTATACTTCCCATTGCCACAGCAACAACATCTCCTACTTTTGAACCATATGTAACTGCTTCTAATGAAGATTTTTTAATCACTCCATTATCTGCTTCTATAAATACTAATACTGACATGTCTAATTTGATTTTATGTGTGTTTAAGTTTAGATAAGAAGGATTAAAGTACGCGTGCTTCGTTTTTCAATAAACCAACAAGCTCATCCATCTGTCCTGCATCTACCATTTTACAGTCACCTTTCTCTTCTGGTAACTCAAATGATTGGTATGTAGTGACACCTTCTACCGCTACTGGCTCAACAACTTGAAGTGGTTTCTTACGAGCCATCATGATTCCTCTCATATTTGGAATTTTCCACTCTGCAATAGGTTCTTGACAACCTGCAACAAAAGGCATAGCCACTTCAACTTCTTCATGACCACCTTCAATCTCTCTGTGCAGTTTTGCCGTTGATCCATCGATATCAAGACGCATTGTTGGTGCAATCGATGGCCAATCCATTAGTTCTCCTACTAAACCGTGTACTAATCCAGAGTTATAATCTGAAGATTCACGACCCATTAAGATCATATCATAATCTTGTGATTTTGCATACTCTACAATTTGTTTAGCAACAAATAATGAGTCTACAGGCTCAGCATTGATACGTACTGCATCATCTGCTCCAATTGCCAATGCTTTTCTGATAGATGGCTCTGTGTCTGCAAGTCCTACATTTAGAACCGTAACCGTACCACCTTCTTTTTCTTTGATTTCTACGGCACGAGCCAATGCGAAATCATCATAAGGTCCGATGATAAATTGAACTCCGTTTGTATCAAGTTTATTATCTGCAAACTTGATTTTAGTAGTTGTGTCAGGTACGTGACTAATGCAAACTAAAATTTTCATGTGTTATGTTGTTAATTGGTGATCACTTGCCTAATTTAAGTATAGAAACAAGTAATATTTAATCTTTCTGTTTTATTGGTTTAGCTAAAATAGTATGCAAGCATAATAAATTCCAAACTTTATTTAGATTAATATTAAAAAACTTCTAGAAAAGATATTTCTGAACATCAATAAAACAAAATCGGTCTAAAAACCTTTATTTTACAAGAGGTAAGATAAAAACACCCGATACTTAAAATTTATAACATGGGAAACGAAAGAAAACGTTTACAGACTTCGCTGAACTCTGAAGTCGAAAGAATGTTAAACCAACAAGTACAATTAGAAGATCAGTCATCACAGTATTACTTATCTTTTGCTTCATGGTGTGAGAGAGAAGGATATGTAAAAGCTGCGGAATTTTTATATGAACATGCTGAAGAAGAACGTCAGCATATGTTGAAATTCTTCAAATATATTAATGCTGTAGGTGGACATGCATTGGCTGCTGAAATCACAGCTGTTCCACATGAATTTGATTCATTACGTCAAGTTTTTGAATTGGTGTTAGAGCATGAAGTGAAAGTAACTAAAGCGATTAATGAAATCGTAGATTGCTGCTTCCAATCTAAAGACTTTAGTACATTCCAATTCTTACAGTGGTTTGTTGCAGAGCAAAGAGAAGAAGAAGAAACAGCTCGTACTATATTAGATGCCTTTGATTTAATTGGTGAAGATTCACCTCAAGGGTTATGGTTAATCGACCAAGAAATTGGTAGAATTGGTGCCGAAGGTGTTGATTCTGATATGGGAGACATTAACCAATAAATAAAAAAAAGCATTGAGATTACCTTCTCAATGCTTTTTTTTATTCTCCTTCAAAAACACTTTCTAATGCTGTGCTTTGAATTACTTTGATTCCGGATACCCTTAAATCAGTAAAGGCATTTTCCACATCGTTTTCTCTTAAGTTAACCCCTCTTGTAGCATCTTCGATCACATATGTCTTAAAATCAGAAGACTTAGCGTCTAAAGCGGTATACTTAACACAATAATCTGTTGCTAAACCTACAATAAACACTTCTTCAACGTTGTTGTCTTTTAAATATTGATTTAGACCTGTATCATGTCTTTTATCATTATCATAAAAACTACTATAACTATCTACTTCTTTATCTGTCCCTTTCTTAAATACCTTTTTAATTGAAGATTGATCTAAGGCATCGACAAATTCTGCTCCGTTAGATCCTTCTACACAGTGAACAGGCCATAGAATCTGAGGAAGTCCGTTTAAATCTACAATTTCTCCAATATCTCGATCTGAATGACTTATAGCAAAACTTTTATGGTCAGCAGGATGCCAATCCTGACTAGCTACTACGAGATCGAACTTTGGAATAATACTATTAATGACCGGAATGATCTGATCTCCCTCTGGAACTTCCAATGCTCCACCTGGTATAAAATCATTTTGGACATCAACAATCAATAACGCACGCATATCTTTATTTTAGTCTAATGTATTTCCACAGTTGCTCAATTTAATATATCATCAAAAAAATTCATAAAGATGATATAAGAATAAATTGATCTATGTAACTTAACGTAAAAGAATAAGTTCAAAGTTTTATTTTTTTAGATTTTTAATAGAATTAATATGGATCAACACAGTAAAGACTTTTTATATAAATACCTTAATAATCACTCACCAACAGGTTACGAAGCGGAAGGACAGAAAATCTGGTTGGATTATATCAAACCCTATGTAGACGATACTTTTGTAGATAACTATGGCACTGCAGTAGGTGTAGTCAACCCAGATGCTCCATATAAAGTGGTCATCGAAGCTCATGCTGATGAAATCTCTTGGTTCGTCAATTACATCTCTCCTGAAGGATATATTTATGTGATCAGAAATGGTGGCTCTGACCATCAGATCGCTCCTTCTAAAAGAGTGCTTTTACATGGTGAAAAAGGTATTGTAGAAGGTATCTTTGGCTGGCCTGCAATCCATACTCGTAAACCTGGTAAAGAAGCAAACCCTACTTTAGAAAATATCTTTATTGATGTTGGTGCAGAAAGCAAAGAAGAGGTTGAAGAACTTGGAATCCATGTTGGGACAGTAATTACTTATGAAGATCAATTACATGAACTCTTCAACGGTCGTTACTACTCTGGTAGAGCTTTAGATAACCGCATTGGTGGATTTATGATTGCTGAAGTGGCAAGAAGAATCAAAGAGGAAAAAGATTACACTCCTCCATTTGGTCTATATATCGTTAATGCTGTTCAGGAAGAAGTAGGCCTACGAGGTGCTGAGATGATTACTCAGACTATTAAGCCTAACGTTGCCATCGTTACAGACGTATGTCATGATTCCTCTGCACCAATGTATAATAAGCAACTGGAAGGTGATACTAAAGGAGGAAGAGGCCCTGTATTAACATTTGCTCCTGCAGTTCAAAACAATTTATTAAAGATGTTGATCAACACTGCCAATGAGAAAGAAATTCCTTTCCAAAGAGCTGCCTCATCTAGAGTAACTGGAACAGACACAGATGCTTTTGCTTACTCTAATGGAGGTGTACCATCAGCATTAATCTCATTACCTTTAAAGTATATGCATACTACTGTAGAAACTGCACATGCTGATGATATTGAGAATATAATTAAATTAATGCATGAGTTTATCAAGCAATTAGAAAATAACCACGACTTTAGATATATCAAATAGAGTCATTTTTGATAAGAAAAAAGTAGTAGCTTAAATGTTACTACTTTTTTTTATTTCAATTTCTCCTTCATTAAAAGACATAGCATACAAATCTGTCCCCTGCTTAAAGGTGATATTAAAACTTGATTGTTCTGGAGTTTTATTGGTAGGATACCAATCTTTTTTCTTTTCAGGATTGATCGATATAAATAAACCATTTTCATCTCCAATAGCACAAAAACGATCAAAACTACCATCAAATATTGGAAGAGCTACTTTTTCATTTAATTGCTTATACCCACTTTCAATATCTTTCAAGGGCATTCCTATCTCTGATATTTCTAATAATGCTTCTGATGAAAAATTGCTTTCGATCTGATTCTCCAAACGATGTCGACTAATAAATTCCACAATATTTTCATCCTTATCAAAGAAATATAAAGCTTCTGCATTCCATGCTCTAAAGTCAATAATTTTATCATCACCATCTTTTAATAAAACTACTCTTTCCTCTAACCATGTTACTGCTTCTAAAACTTTATTGGTTGGAATATTAATAGCAAAATGATAAGGAGTAGCTTTCTTATTCATTGAAAACCGTAATTCAGAGTGACCTATTTTCACAGTAAAGCTTTTAGAGTGTTCTTCAATTAATGGTAACTCAAGAATTTTGGTATAAAACTCTTTCTGAGCATTAATGTCTCTTGAAAACAATTCCAATCTCTTTATTTCCATAGTAAGTTCATTTAATAAAAAAGGATGTTTCTACATTAAGCAAAAACATCCTTTGTATGATAAATCAATGATAAAATCATCTAGTATATCGCATACTATTTAATTATTACATTGACCTTGTTCAATTTATTTTTCTGTAGCTTAGAAGACTTCAATCCATCTTCTGAAACCAAGTTTCCTTTTTTTGCGATGATATAATAAGTTTGCTCTTTTAAACCTTTAGTAAATTTCACTCTACCATTCTGGTTACTTTTACTTTTTCCTGGAATGCCATTCTCTTCATCCCAAGCATCATCTTCATTTGCATAAAGTGTTACTTCTGCTCCTTGTACAACATTTCCTTTAGCATCAAGAACGGTTACTTGAAGCATTGGATTTACTAGAAGCTTAGTCACTGTGTTGTTGTCTATCATCGAAAATGATGATCCTATCATTACTATTGCGAATAGTAAGAATAAGGTGATTTTGTTAGTTGTTTTCATTAAAATACTTTTTTTCGATTAGAAATCATGACCTAAAGATACATAATACTTTGGTTTTGATTGTCTAAATCCATCTTCGATTCCCCATGCAACATCCAATTTTAAATAGTAGCCCAATAATGTAGTTCGAGCACCTACACCGTGTCCCATTAAGAATGGATATCTGAAGTTTTTCACTGTTGCATCAAATGAACCGACAGGTCCTATCTCTTCAGTATTTAATGCATTATCTTCCTCAAATGGATTTACTCCTGTCCATGCTGATCCGATATCAAAGAAAACTGTAAACTGTAAATCTCTTAACAATTTAGATTTCACAGGCTTCTTTGTTAAAAACTTCATCACCGGCATTCTTAATTCTGCATTAGCTACCATATAGTTTTCTCCTTCCCATTTGTTCCAATTGAAACCTCTAACTGGCATTACAAATTGAGTAAACATTAAATCTGTCAGATCTGGAATATCATTTACATTTTCCACTGGTACGCCTCTTGGATCATTATCCATCTGGCCGAATGCCCAGTTATCCATACCACCCATTCTATATGTCTGAGGATTTTGCCCCCAGAATTTACCTGCCGAACCTCTTAATGCTAAGGTCATCGAGCGAAGTACTTTTTGGTAATGTCTTATATCAAAGGATATATTTTGGAAGCTTTCTGAAATACTAGAAAGACCCACATAATTTTCATAGCGTACCTTTGCTCTAGTACCGATCAACATGTTTTTTCCTCGTTCCAGACTATTATCAAATACATATTCCAAATTGAAACCTGTCCATGCTCTTTTAACATCTGGTGTACTTAAACCAGGGTTGATTGATGTATCTGTAAACCTTGTGAAGGCTAAGAAAGGTTGTACCTCAATTCTACTTCTGATACTTACTGGTAATGACACACCACCTTCGTAGTATGTTTTGCTGTATTTATGTAAAAGTTGTTCTACTTCTAGTGTATTTCTTTCAAACCTTAAACTAAAATCCAATCGTCTTTGTAAATACAAATATTCAGCAAAGAAGTTACCATTGTTTAAAGAGAATGTACCAAATAGACCTGCATTGATTTTATGGTTTTCCATTTGATCCGTCAACATCACTTCAAACTGAAGGCCTGAACCATACAATGGATCAAATCTCATATTTGTATTAAAACCATCAACAGAGAACCTTGTTTCATAATCTTTTGATTTGGAGAACATTGATTTAGAAGAAGATGCTTCTTCTTTCGCTTTTAACCTGTTATTGTATTTATCCCAAAAGGCATCTCGTTTGGTTTTACTGTAAGAGAAAAACTTATAATTATCTGTATTCGCTGTTTCTCCATTTTCGCTTTCGGAATAAGTAGGTTTCTGAGGTAATAAGCCAGAATCTGGTGCTCCTGAATTACTTTTTGCCTCCACACTTGCAAAAGTAAAGTTATCAATGTCGATTTCTTCATCCATTGGATCTTTATTGTCGTCAAGTTTAGCCAACTCTTCTTCTTGAATAATTGATGGATCTACTTTTTCTTCTACTTGAATTACAGTTGTATCTTGAGCAGCTGACGCCTCAGAATCATCCCACATGATATCAGAACCATCAACCTCTTGAACACTATCACTCATAGATAATAAACGCTCTTGCTCTTCATCCAATTTGGCTTGATAGATAGAATCTTGAATTCTCTTCAGTTCTTTTTGCTTTTGTTGCTCTCTAAATAGAGCCATTCTTGCCTCTTCTTCTTTTCTACGTTTTTCTTGAAGTTCTTTCTTACGTTTGATTTCCCTTAGTTCCCTAAGGTCCATGATTTGTTGCCTTTTTGTTTTTGGCGTAAAAACGTTTTTGGTTGCATTGACCCTTCCTGTATATATATGTTCCTTTTCATCACTGTAAGCAACATATGCTACTTGATTCTTATAGGTAGTAAAATCTTTAATTGAATATTTAAAGTTAGATACTTGTCTTGTCAAAGAATCTGCAAGATCATACACAAAGAAATTCGTAATACCTTTTCTATCACTTAAAAATAGTATGGTAGAATCATTCAACATTCTTGGCTTAAAATCCTGACCAAGATTATTAGTTAATCTTTTAAGTTCTGCAGGCTTACTTTTACTGTATTGGAAAAGGTTGAAAGTAGCAGTAATATCCTCAATGTCTCCTTTTCTAGTTTTAGTAGAATCTACTGTTCTGTTAGAACTAAAGATGATATCAGTACTATTGTTCATATATGACGGACTCAAATCATCGAAATAGTCTTTTGTGATTTGTCTTGTACGCCTTCTTGCAATGTTATGCTCATAGATATCTGTTTGTCCTCTTCGTTCTGCACTCATCACGATCCTTTTTCCGTCAGGAGACACCGCTATATCATTGATATGATCAAATTTGAATTCAATCTTACGCTTTAAGTACCTAAAAAACGTATTAAAACCACCTCTGGATAAGTTATAAATCCACATATGATTCTGTCCTTTACTCTGAGAGAACACCACTAATTCATCTTGGCTAATCCAATCAACTAATGGCACATCATAATCAATTTGTTGATTGACTACTTTATAACCACTCTTAAATACTGTTTGTACTTTTTTCTTTTCTAGGTTATAAATATTGATTTTATATTTCCCTTTCTCATTTTCAGTATACGCCAATCGGGTACCGTCAGGACTTACATTAATTTTATTGTAAACTCTAGATTTTCTATTTTTCTTGATGGCCTCTTTTCTATCAATCTCTTTATAGCTTGCATTTAATGTTTCTTGCTCATTTAGATAAAAATCTTTCCAACCTTGGATAAACTCTTCATAAGAAATTCCTAAAGTATTTTGGATCGCCACCTTTTCATCTCTAACAATCCTTGTAAGATTAAGAATACTGGCCATATTGCTTCTGCCATATTTTTCTACAAGGTAATTCCATATCGACTGACCAACAATCTTTGCATTCTCTCCTTCTATATATCTGATATTGGGAAATTTTTTAGGGTGTCTAGAAAAGAAATCTCTTACTTTATCGTCCATTTCTCTAGACCAGCCTCTTGCTATATAATCTGAAGCACCTACAACAAACCAATTGGGAAGATTCATTAAGTAAGATGATTTGATCATATCTTTTAATGACCCACCATACATCATTTCAAAAATCAATGCATCAGAAATTGCTCTTTTTACGTCCTCTTCATAAAGATGTTTTGAACCACTAAATGCTACTTCTACCTCAGAACGAATAAAACTGGTCTGTCCAGTGATTTTATAACCTTGCTGAAATAGGCCAATATTACTTTGTCTTAAATCCTGAACAGAATTATACACAAGTACTTTGGTTTTATAGAAAGGAGCGTACCCAATAGTCTCTGTAATACTTTGGTATTCACGCTCAGCAATCTCCCCTGCCATTTTTGCAATGGTGATTCCATAACCATAATAGTACAATTCGAAATGTTCGGTTTCAATATAGCTCCAATCGAAGACTTCATACTGAACACGGTTCTTTCCAAATTTGTCTAAATGAAAGAAATGTTGTGCCTGAGCTTCTATAAACGTAAAGAAGAACAGAATAGAGAGTAATAATTTGTATTGTTGGTGCATATTATTAAGCCTCATCTAAAGAGGATGTCAGATTAAATAGCTAATCAAAAAAGTACAATAGTTCTGTACTTGACGATCACAAGAGTTAATAAGTCATAGTCTATAAGGTGATCAATAAAAATTTACAAAAAAATTTCATTGAAGCCTATTTCAAATTAATAAAAAAAACGATGCTAAGGTATAGTTTTTTTAAAAAGTTCGCACAGAAACAGATTAACATCATTATTTATTGGAGACTAAATCCATTTTAATTACTTATTATTAAATTATTCTGTTTATTTTTGGCACGAAAACGAAAAATGTAGAGACAAATAAAAAAGAAGTCTTAATAAGATTATGGCAGAAGTAATCAGAATGCCTAAGATGTCCGACACTATGACAGAAGGTGTCATCGCATCTTGGTTAGTTAAAGTAGGCGACCAGATCTCATCTGGTGACGTCATTGCTGAAGTTGAAACAGACAAAGCAACAATGGAATTAGAAAACTACGAGGATGGTACTTTATTGTACATCGCCGTAGAAGAAAAACAAGCTGTTCCAATTGACGGAATTATTGCAATTGTTGGAGAAGAGGGAGAAGATTATCAATCTCTTCTTGATGGAAATAATGCTGCTGCACCTGCAGAAGCGGCTCCAGCTGCTGAAGCTGAGGCCCCTGCTGCTGCTCCAGCACCTGCTGCAGAAGCAATCGATGTTTCAGGTATCAATGCAACTGTAGTAAAAATGCCAAAAATGTCAGATACAATGACTGATGGTACTATCTCACAATGGTTAATGAAAGTTGGTGACGAAGTTAATGCAGGTGACATCCTTGCTGAAGTTCAAACGGACAAAGCAACAATGGAACTTGAATCATATGACGAAGGTACTCTTCTTTATGTTGCTGTTGAGGATGGAGGTTCTGTTCCTGTAGACGGTGTAATTGCTATCATCGGTGAATCAGGTGCTGACTTCGAAACTTTATTAAAAGCTGAGGCTCAAAAATCTGAAGCACCAGCTGCGGCTCCTGCTCCAGCTGCTGAAGCTCCAAAAGCTGCGGCTCCTGCTCCTAAAGCAGCTGCACCAGCTCCAAAGGCAGCTCCTGCTGCTCCAGCTGTAGCTCAATCTAGAGATGCGGCTCCTGCTCCTGAACATGACGGTAAGCGTGTATTTGCTTCGCCTTTAGCTAAGAAAATGGCTGAAGACAAAGGATTTAACATCGCTATGATTCCAGGCTCTGGTGAGCATGGTAGAGTAATTAAGAGAGACGTTGAAGCTTATGTTCCAGCTCCTACGCAAACTGCTGCCGCTGCTCCAGTTGCTGCTGCTCCTGCAGGTGTTGAAAGCTTCGATGATCAACCAATGAACAACATGCGTAAGGCTATCACTAGAAACCTTAACGCATCTCAATTTGGTGCTCCTCACTTCTACTTAACGATGGATATCGACATGGAGAATGCTATGAAAGCAAGAAAATCTATGAACGAACTTCCTGACGTTAAAATTTCATTCAACGATATCGTTGTTAAGGCTGTTGCAGCTTCATTAAAGCAACATCCTATGGTGAACTCAACTGTAGAAGGTGATGTAATCAGAGTAGCAAACCATGTAAACGTTGGTGTTGCAGTTGCAATTCCTGACGGTTTGGTTGTTCCTGTAATCAAGCACACTGATATGATGTCATTATCACAAATTTCTTCAGCAGTGAAGGATATGGCTGGTAAAGCAAAAAACAAGAAGCTTGGTTTAGATGAAATGCAAGGTGCTACATTCACTATCTCTAACTTGGGTATGTTTGGTATCGAGCAGTTCACATCAATCATCAATGCTCCTGCATCATGTATCTTAGCTGTTGGTGGTATCAAACAAGTGCCAGTAGTGAAGAATGGTGAACTTGTTCCAGGTAATGTAATGAAGATTACTTTAACTTGTGACCATAGATCAGTTGATGGTGCTATCGGTGCTGCGTTCTTACATACATTAAAAGGATTACTTGAAGATCCTGTAAGAATCTTGGTATAAGAAAATTAGTCTTTAGACTTCTACATATAAACCGATTCCTGAAAAGGGATCGGTTTTTTTTATGGACAAAGAAAAAACGCAACGTATTTTCATACGTTGCGCCTCTTATTAGAAATGGATTATCGTTCTGTCCGTTAGACGGTAAGAATTTATAGTATTATTCGCATTTATAGTAACGTGTATTACAAAGAAAAAGTTACGAAAAAAATGATAAAAATTACATTTACCACTGCCCTTCGAAAATCTCTAGAATTGCCGCTTCTACCAAAGTATCCTTACCTTTTTCATTATCAGAAGGTTGCTGCGTAACATAAATATCTGGAGGAACTCCCAATTCAAAATCTAAATCTCCATCTACTGAACGGGTTTGTGTCACAGACATTCGGTAATACCATCCGTTTGGTAACTGTCCTCCTCTTGGAGCTCCCAAACCACCTCCAGTAGGAACTCCAATGATTTTCACTGGTCTTAATTTCTTTACAGCTTGTAATGCAGTCGCAAAGTACGATGTTGCACTGTAACACCCACGATCAGTCAATACCACAATTTTACCAGGGTAATACAAGCCTTCAGGATCAATATCAGCAGGAATCCAATCATCAAAATCATTAGGTCCTGGACCCACCTTATTTCTACTATAGTATAAAGTAGTATTACCGGCATCTTTAGGAATAAACCTGCTACATAATTTAAAAATATTCAAAGGAGATCCTCCTCCATTACTTCTCACATCAAATATCATCCCTTCTGTAACAGAACCATACCTTGAGATAACGTAGTCTATATCATAACTAGAAATCATAGAAGAAAAACTACTATATCTCACATATGCTATACCTTTATTTTCACCATTTATCTCTTTAACTAAGATTTTCTTTTCATTATCTGCTGTATCAATAACGTGGATAAGATCATTAGTCAAAGGGCCTGTCTGATAGTATTGATCACTTAAATAATTGGCTCTGATTGTTCTTGTATCATAATTAGAATCAGGAACAGCTAATTCAGGATACCTTGATACACTGAATGGAGAATATAAATTAACATGACCATCCTCCAGTGTTTTCATCATGTTAAACATTTCATGGAAAAATTCTTCTGCATACATATCGTCAGAAACTCTACGATTATAAACTGTATACACACTATCCCAGTCAATGTTCTTTAAATCAAAATATGAATATTGGTCTTTTGTCTTTTGCCATAAATACTCAAAAGATGCTCTATGACCCGAGGATGGATCTTTTTCAATAAATAAACTCTCACAGCTACTTGTAATAAGGAGAGCAAATAATGAAATACTTAATATTTTAAACTTTTTCATGTTTCTATTTCTTTCCTGTTACATTAAACATAAATGCTAATCCGAGTCTATGATAAGCTCCTTGAGTTTTACCACTACTGCCTTCATTAACCGCCCAATATTTCCACTCATACTGTAAACGGAAGGCATTTTTATTATGTAAATGATAATAGAAGTCTAATCGGGAATCAAACTGCACTAGTTCACCAATAAAAGCGAATTCATGTTTTCCTCCTCCAGAGATAAAATTAGCTCCTGTAGTAAAATCACTAATCGTATTATAACTAGGCCGCATATAAGTACCAAATAGCGGAAGCGATATTGTCCATTGAAATGTCATATCTCTATCACGCTTCCTAAAGAACTTTCCATTCTGTTTCAAAGAAACATCCCATCCTAACTGACCTGATATACCATAGCCACTTACATATTCAAAATTTAAAGCTGAGTTAGTATATGAGAAATTCCCTCTGTAATTACCAGAGAAGTCTATTGCTCCACCAACTTTTAAAAATGCATTATTTGTATTCTTAAATACCGGGTTCACTTTCCATAATGCATGAATATGAACAGGAACATAATAAAATATGTTACCACCTGTATCTGTGGTTCCTGAAAGGTCTGTGAACATACGTCCCAAATCAAAACCTCCATCCATTAAAAATTCAAAATCATCTGAAGTCGCCAAATACCCGGTCGTACCTCCTATACCAAAACCTTTGTAGGTTAATGGTGAAAAAGCTTGATCCTTTGAAGTAGTGCTAGGATTTGTATTTACCCCTAGAAGAATATAATGTGTCTTTTTAGGTCTAGTAGTACTCTCTTCTTGAGCGAATAGATTTGAGTAACAGGTCAAAAAGAGTAGTAATATTATAGGCCAAAAGCCTGATAATTTATTCATCAGTGTATTGATAATAGTTTGAATAAAATAAATCACTGGAAAAGTTCAGCTGATTTTTTCTATTGTAATTGAGAGAATATATATTTAAAATAACGAACGTTTTGATAAATGAAAAGAATGTTCTGATCTCTTTTAATAATTTTCTTGAAAGACTTTTACTTAACAGCTCTCTATCTAATGCCTAAAAAACAAATCTTATTCATCTTACTATTATCAATAGCATTCACATCAAAATCACAAACAGGACGTTATTGGTCCAATAGCTTTAATACTGATGCAAGTCTTTTGTCGGGGGCTGTTGTTGGTGGCGGTAGTGGTATTGCAGCCATTTTTTATAATCCTGCTCAAATCGCAGATATTGATTATCAGAAGTTCTCTATTTCAGCCAATATCTTCAGTATGTACATTTTCCGATATGAAAACGGACTGGGAGGAGGCAATCATTATGGGGATTGGAATTTTCAGGTACAACCAAGATTTGTAGCTTTCTTATTACGTCCTAAAAACTGGACAAACACTAGTATTGAGTTAGCAAGTTTTACCAGAGACAATGTAAATACTGAACTACGAAGCAGAACAAACAAACAATTAGATTTTATAGATATTACCCCAGGGCCTGAAGAATATTTGGGAGATTATTATTATCGAATGGATTACGAAGATTATTGGTTAAGTATTGGTATTGCAAAAAAGTTTTCCAATAATTTCAGCATTGGACTAAGTGGTTATCACTCTTATATCTCCATTAAATATGATTATATCATCGAAGCCAATGCCTACAATTTAGATAACCAAAATACTGATGAATTTTATGTAGCTCAATTCAAAAACTCACAAAGTATCACAGGATATACCTCTAGGCTCTTGTTTAAACTGGGTTTGAAGTATGAATGGAACAAATGGAACTTTGGTCTAGCGATACAGTCTCCTTCTATTAAATACGCCGGTGAGTCTAACGTTTACAGAGAAGTTTCACTACAGAATGTCCACAACCAAAACAATGAACTGATTCCAAATATGTTAGTCAGTGAATATCAAGAAGATTTAGTCACTAACTTTAAAGATCCATTCAGTATCTCATTTGGAGCTACTTTCTCACATAAAACTTCGTCTTATTATTTCACTGGAGAATATTTCGGAAAATTAGATAGCTACTTAAATATCAAAGATATGGCTCCTGGTCCATTCGTTTCTAACAATCAGTTAAGTATTAGGACTGACAACTGGCTGGATTATTATGCTCAAAACAATCAGGTCACCAACTTTGCTTTTGGGTACAGGAATATTCTAACAGATAAAATAGAGCTTATGGCTGGTTTTCGAACCGATTTTTCTTACGACAAATATGATGGCGGGTATGATAATCAATACCCCTCGAAAATTACAACATTCTCTGTTGACCAATATCACACTACAATTGGTGGACAGTTTACAATTCTAAAAACTGATATCATCACAGGGATTCAATGGTCATTTGCCCAAGGTAAAAACCTAAGACAGGTTGCTAATTTTAGTGAACCTGTTGAATTTTCTCCTTCCGATCGAATAGTTTTGCAAGGTCATAGAAATAATAGCATGAATATGAGAGAAAATACACTCAGCTTGTTTCTTGGATTTACTTATAATATTGGTCAGGAGAAATAAACAGCATGAATATCTGGGAAAGGTTTATTCGTTTCTTCAAAAAAGAAGATGTAAATTATTGGGACGGAAAATTTGATGAAAATAATGTTCGACATCGTTTTGAAGAACTTCAAACCTCTTATAATTTACTACACGACGAAAAAGAACTTCGAGAACGAAACAGTAAACCTACAAACATCATTGGAAACTATGCTGTTTTTGGGCATAATCCTTGGGATAGTACAAGTGAGTATACGGGCAATGTTTCTATTCAGGAATTGGATAAAAATAAGTTTCACATTGATTGGACAGTAGGTTTTAGTGACTATTATCAAAAAGGTACTGGCCAATGGATTAAAAATTTCTTTGTTGTGAATTTTGACTACAAAGACAACCAACAGACTTACAAAGGAGTAGTGATCTACAAAAGTATTGATGATGAAACTTTAGAAGGTTTTTGGATTGAAGAAGGTATATTTGAAGTCGGATTTGAACGCTTAACCTTGAAAAATAGATTGATTTAATCATGAAACCAAAAGAAATATATTTAAAGCTTTTATCTGAAAAAGGTAATTCTAAAAACTTTGCCCAATACAATAAACTTTCTGACTACCAGAAAAAGTGTCTGTACAATTCTAATTACTGGAGAATCCAAACAGGAAACGAAGCAATTGCAGTTCCAGAATCAGATACTTCTTATTGGGAAGATCTGGAGAAAAATTTGGAGAAATGTAATGAAGACAGTTAAATTACAGGTACTTTCTATTACTACTAGACAATAAAACCATGAGTATTGAACCAAATGATCTAATAAATCAAAGCTTCAAAAAGAAAATTTTCGGTGGCTACGACGCTAAAGATGTAACACGCATGTTACATACTGTTGCAAAAGAAATCGAAGGTTTAAGAGAACAAAACGATAGACTATTGATGGACCTGGATGATCACAAAAAACGTCTAGGGCAGTTTGAAAAACTTGAGGAGAAAATGATAGACTCTATCAACTCTGCAGAAGTAGCTAAGAAAAAGGCACTAAGAGATGTGGAAAAACATGCAGATACTATCATTAAAACTGCACAACAAAGAGCTGATTTTATACTAAAAGAGGCAGAAGAAAGAGCAGATCATGCGATGAATGAAGTCCAAAAACGTTATAGAAGCGAAATGGATAAACTTCGTAAAGACACAACTATAATGAAAAGAGATTATCAGGCGATCGATAATTATTCTGATAAACTATTAAATGCACTTAGCGACATGGCTGAAAAGACTTTATCTGAAGCTCGTAGATTACAAGCTATTAAAGATATGGCTCACAACAACCAAGCAGCGGTGAAAATTCAGAAAGAGCGTACAAAAACAATGTTAGAAAAAGTGATAGTAGATGAGTCTACTGAAACAAGCTTTTTCGAAGATTTGAATTTAGCAAAGCAATCATAGATGAAACATACTATTGCTCTAGAAGGATTAGAGTTTTTTGCATATCATGGCTTCTTTAAAGAAGAAAGAAAAATAGGCAACAAATATGGGGTTGATATCTTCGTAGATACTGACTTTAAAAAAGCAGCCCAAGAGGATGATCTTGATGGAACTATTAACTATATGGATCTATATGAGATTATTAAGAAGCATATGAGCATTTCTACAAAACTATTAGAAAACATTGCTCAGAATGTTGTAGATGATGTGTATGAAAAGTGGAGTAGCAACGTATTTAAAGTAGTAGTAAAAATTAAAAAATTTAACCCTCCTATCGGAGGTGTGTGCACAGCGTCTGTGATTACTATCGAACAGTAACTCCTACTTCACTGATACTTTCAAGTAATTCTCTAAAGTATTGTAGTGAAGGAAGTACTTCCATATTATCTTTCATTTTGTAGTCATTGCCTACAATTTGTCTACCTGTAAGAAGTATTTTCGATTCGGGGAATGTATCACCTAAGTCATCAATATATTTTTGCATATCACCGATTTGTGCAATTGAAGTAGATACAGTTAACAAGAAATCAGCCTTTTTACTGTCGTACACTTGTTTTAACTCAACCATTGGAAGAGATTGACCAAGATAAATCACTTTGAAACCTCTTGCCCTAATCATGTAGGCAGCAAATAAAAGTGATATTTCATGCAACTCTCCATCTGGTAGAAAAAGCATAAATTCCGATTTCTGAGGATCAGGATCGACTACTTGTGCATCAATTGCGACTATTATTTTTTGACGTATCAGGTGTGATATGAAATGTTCTTGAGCGGGGGACACTGAACCTGTTAACCATAATACACCAACTCTATGCATAAAAGGCATGATAATGTGTATCATACTTTCTTCAAATCCTCTTTTAAGAATATTGCTCGCAATAATCTTTTCGAAATGAGATTCATTGAACTCAAGCATAGCCATTGTTAAAGCACTGATCTGATCAAAATAGTTGTCATTAACATCAACAACCTTCAATACTTCCTCATGAATTTCTGCTTCGGTGAGTTTTGCGATCTTTGAAATTTTGAATCCGTTATTATTAAGTAATGACACATTCAACATCAATTTTAAATCGTCATCATTGTAATATCTAATGTTTGTTTCTGATCGTTTCGGGGTTATAATTTTGTATCTTTGTTCCCATATTCTGATAGTATGAGCTTTCACTCCTGTTAAATGTTCTAAGTCTTTTATTGAATAGTTACTCATATTATTATATTACTAAAAATTGATAACCTCTAAACAACTAGAATCGATCAATTGTTTTATTTATTGAAAAATATTCAAACAAATTTTCAAGGATTCCGTGTAATGGGCACAGGTCCAAGACTATTAATTTGTTTTCATGGGTATGGTCAAACAGTAGATGTTTTTTCCCCTCTTTCTAAGATGCAAGATAAGTACACTCTGTTATCTATTGCTCTACCCTATCATAGTGATAACTATGCTTTGGATAGAAAGCTTAGTGTCAATTACCCGTTAGGGATCTATCATTTCATTTTATATTTCGCTAAGAAACATCAATTCAACAGCTGGGAAATTTGTGGCTATTCAATTGGAGCTAGATTAGCACAATTCTGTTATACACAAAATCCCAAAAAGTGTGATGCCTTATATTTAGTGGCTCCAGATGGAGTTGGTCAAAATTACTTTTTCTCTACTGTAACACATCGTTTGTTTAATCCTTTATTTAAGAAAGTGATGAAACGAAGCGACTTATTAATTAAAAGTATTCAACTCATCCGTAAAACTAGAGTAATTTCAGCATCCTTGTCATCATTTGCCCAACAAAATATAGGATCAAAAGAACAATCACAGAAAGTAGCAAATACATGGATTGCTCTTAGAAAAGCTAAAATTTCTAATTCAAAATTATTGTACTACCTCGAAGAATACAATACCCCCTACTTTCTGGTTAGAGGGAAATTTGATAAAATCATAACAGCAAAAAAGCTAAGAGGATTCACAAAAAAAGCACCTGTATATAGGGTGATAGCCTTACCTGCTAATCATGTATCTGTCCTCACTTCATTCTTTCAGTGGTTTAAAGAAAAACGCCTAAAAAATGAAGACTAAAAAAACCGTCACTTCTTACAAATGACGGTTCTCTTATATATTCTTTTTTATTAAGCCTCAGTACTTGTAGCTGCTACAAATCCTTTACGCTCTAATAATTTCATCATAAACTTCTCTTGTCCATTATTAAAAATAGAGAATGGAAGGTATAATGGCATTCCTAACTTTGAAGCAAAGAATTTTTGAATCTTTGATGCCTCAATATTGTCGTTACCTAAAATTAATACAAAAGCATCTTTTTCAACTTTTACGCTTTTTACCATTTCCCATTTTAATGGCATTCCTTCTTTTGCATTTTTCTTCATCATGATAAATCTACTATCGATTTCATATGATAATTTCTCGAAAAACACTTTAGATTGTTCCATTTGTGTAGCTCCCATAAATTGAGCCCACCAGAATAAAACATATAATACAGATAGAAAAATTGCTCCTCCAATTAACCACCAACGACCTGGCTCCCAAGCTGCACCTGCAATTGCGATAGCACCAGGAATTAACCAGAACCACCATAATTCTTTCATTACACCCATTAAACCTAGTTTAACATATGTGTTGGCTTCCAGTTGATACTTCTTTGTTTTGATTGTCATTTTTTTGTAATTCTTATTTCACAGCTTTTAAGCTGATATCTTTACTTAAACTTGAGTGTGTTAATGCTCCAAGAGAGATAAAATCTACTCCCGTTTTTGCGACATCGAGCACAACATCTTCAGTAATACCTCCAGATGCTTCTGTTTGACACTGACCGTTAACCATATTTACTGCTTTCGACATAGTTTCCAAATCCATGTTGTCTAACATGATAACATCAACATTTGCAGAAATTGCTTCTTGAACTTCTTGTAGATTTCTTGTTTCTACTTCAATTCTCAAATCTTTATTTTTTTCTGCTAAATATTCTTTTGTACCACTAACGGCTTTTTCAATGCTACCTGCATAATCAATATGATTATCTTTTAGCATGACCATATCGTATAATCCAAACCTATGATTTTGTCCTCCACCGATATGAACTGCCCACTTCTCCATTAGACGGAAGTTTGGTGTAGTTTTACGTGTATCTAAAATCTTAGTATTCGTTTCTTTGATTAAATTAACGACTCTATTGGTATGAGTTGCGATACCACTCATTCTTTGAGCACAGTTTAAAGCAAGGCGTTCTCCCATTAAAATGGCCTGAGCATTACCTTTAATTTTCATCACGATATCTCCATATTTCAAGGTATCGCCTTCTTCTACAAAAGTCTCGATCTCCATGTTGGGATCGATCGATAAAAAAATACGTTTAGCGACCTCGATTCCTGCGATCACTCCTTCATCTTTGAAAATCATTTGAGCAGATTCTACAGCATCTTTTGGTACTGCAGATAATGTTGAATGATCTCCATCTCCGATATCTTCCTTCAATCCACTCTGAATGAAGGCGTCGATTGCCTGTTCTGTTAAGTATTTTGGTTTCACGGACACAAAAGTAATGAATTGAATTAATTGTTCAGTAACTATCAGGTGAGTTAAAACAAAAAATATCTTCAATTCATGTTTGTTAATACCGACAAAATTGTCGAACAATAAAAAAAGCCATGCAATGCATCGCTTTCAAAGTAAAAAGGGTCGGTTGGAATTTCTCCTTTTATAACAGGTTTAGGCTTCCCTCATTATGTCGACCTTCCACTGTTAACATTCAAAAGAATGACTTTACAAAGTAAAGTTGAGGCCTGCTCTTCAAAACTCGGTACACCTTATATTAGTTCACGTTGAAAAATCCAATATGTGACCGACCCATCACAAATGTCATAAAATTGTTGATGAATTACAATTATTGATTCAAGAAATATTCACACTAAATGTGTTAAAAAAACACGTCTACTCTATTAAAATAAGTAATTCGTTATATATAATTACCGTATTGCATTAGTCGTATTTCTCTGCCTTAACTTGGAACAATTCAAGTCTCTTCTAGACAACTATAGGCATCATAATTCGGAAAGTTGTTCCTTCTCCAGGTATTGACTCCAAAATAAATATTTTTCCTCCATGATATTCTTCTACAATCCTTTTTACCAGTGTCAATCCTAAGCCCCAACCACGTTTTTTGGTGGTAAACCCAGGGGAGAATACTTTCTTAATTTTATTTTTAGGGATTCCTTTACCCGAATCTTTTACATCGATAACCGCTGTATTCTTATGCTGAGTAAGTGACATTTTAATGTCAATACTTCCTACCCCGTTCATGGCATCTACAGCATTTCTACATAAATTCTCTATTACCCATTCAAATAATGGTCTACTGATATTTATTTGCACTTGGCTATCAATATCGTATTCGACAGACATTTTCACCTTATTCGAAATCCTTTTCGACATATAGTCGACTGCACCTCTTACAGAAGGCTCAAGGTTTTTAGGTTTTAATACGGGTTCAGATCCAATATTAGAGAACCTCGCCGTAATCATTTCTAATCTATGAACATCCTTTTCCAGTTCTTCAATAATACTATGGTCAAAATCATCATCAGTTTTGAAGTATTCTATCCAAGCTACTAAAGAAGAAATCGGTGTACCTAGTTGGTGAGCTGTTTCTTTGGCTAACCCTGCCCATACTTGGTTTTGTTCTGCTCTACGAGAGGTTGAGAAGACCAAGTAAGCAGCAATGGCTAGAATTCCGAAAAGTGATATTTGAACCAAAGGAGCATACCTAAGGTTTTTTACCAAATGGGAATCTGCATAATAAATGTATTGCTCCTCACCATTTGAAAAATCTATCTTGATGGGTTTGTAATCTTTTTCCATCTCAATGATTTGTTTTCGAAGAAAGGCCAACTGCTCTTCTTGCGAAAACCGCTTGGGTATCTCAATATTTTTCGAGCTAATAGGATTTTGATGCTCGTCTGCGAGAATCACAGGAATCAGATCATTGCCTTTTATTACTTCCATCAATAGGAAAGTAACATCTGCATTGTCTTGACCTGACATCGTAGCCATTTTAGCTTGTACTTTGGCAAAGAAATCTATTTGATCGTACTCTCTTTGTCTTAGTTCTCCGACCAATAATTCAGTATAAATTATTGAGATGACACCAATAACAAGTCCTGTTACGACTACTAAAACTTTTAATGTTGTTCGGTTGGAATATATTCTAGCTTTCAATGTGTTAATTTTGAAGAATAGCAGATTGTATAACTACTCCATTTTTAGGATAATATTCAAGGTATTTTTCCGAAGTTGTTTCATAGTTTTTTAAAATATATGAATCAATTTCTTCAATTACATTATTAGGGTTAGGAGTAAATAACTCTCCTAAATTAATTTCAGAGTACACTTCTTTATATGGACCTTGTTGGTAATTTACAAAAGACTTTTTAATCTCTTCATCAGTTCCTTTATCAATTACACCAACCAAAGCATTTCCCTTTTTTTCATCTTTTGGGTGACTAAAAAACAAAACTGCTAATTCACCCTTTAGCTTCCCTTCTTCTTTTTCTTGAATGATTGAATCGTATAAATGAATAAATTTTTTAGAGTTTAAGTCCCCGTTATATTCAATTCCAATGATTGTCCATCCCTCCGACTTCTGTTCTTTTACCACTACATCTGCAAATACTCCTGATAAGATTGCTACAATACCAAAACTGATAAATCCTAAAAGAATAAATAACCATTTCTGGTTTCCAAACCCTGTAGACATACTATTGATTAGTTAAAAAATTTAATTGAATTATTTAATGGAGATTATAATTTCTCGATATGGTTCCAAATTCTTACTTTAATGTGATAAAAAAAATCACATGATCACAAAAAAATGCTACCTAATTTTACTTTTTCTTAGTGATTATAGCCACTGTCATTCGAGAAATACAAACTAAATCTCTTTGTTCATCATATATTTTAATCTCCCATACATGAGATTTTTTTCCCATATGAATAGGTGTCGCCTCACCAACAACTTCTCCTTCTTTTGCACTTTTTATATGATTGGCATTGATTTCCTGTCCTACAGGAACTTGTGTTTCCGAATCAATATGGGCTAAAGCTCCTACACTTCCAAGGGTTTCAGCTAACACTACAGACGCTCCTCCATGCAACAAACCCATAGGTTGTTTCGTTCTATTATCAACAGGCATTTTGGCACTAATAAATCCATCTTTTACTTCTAAAAATTCTATTCCAACATGTCCAAGCATATTGTTTCTGAGCATATTAAGGGATTTTATTGTAAATTTGTGATTAAACATACATGCTTCAATTAAATTTATATACTAAACAAGAAGTTTTTACGTAAAATTATAGTGTGGACTTCTTGTCTGCAATTTTACAATTGTTTCACCTTTAAATCATTACAAAAGGATGATTTTATTAAAGATTAAAAAGAAAAGTTATGGCTACAAAACACATTTACATAATCAGGCATGGCGAGACTGATTTCAACAAAAAAGGATACGTTCAAGGAAACAGTATCGACTCTAACTTAAATGATTTAGGTAAAGAGCAGGCGAATGCATTTTTCGAAAAATATAAACATATCTCGTTTGATAAGATATATACTTCTTCATTAAAAAGAACACATCAAAGTGCTCTTCCATTTATCAATACCGGTATACCATTTGAAAGCCACGCAGGTTTGAATGAAATTAGCTGGGGAGAAAAAGAAGGAAGACCTCTAACAGATCAAGACAATTTAAATCATGCAAAATTACTTTCTGAATGGAATAATGGTAATTATGATTATAAATTAGATGATGCAGAATCACCAAACGAAGTTGCAGATCGCCAAAATAAAACAATGCAACACATTCTTTCCAATACTGATGAAAAGAATGTATTGATTGTCACTCATGGTAGAGCCATGAAAATATTAGTATCATTACTAATGAAAGAGCCATTAAAAAACATGGATCAGTATGAACACTCTAACTTGGCATTGTATCATTTAGCATACAATAACGGTAAGTTCAGAATAATTCAAGGTAACGATACTAGACATTTAGCACATATCACTAAAAAAGAGCATGCACTTAAAAATAATATTATTAACCATTGATCTTTTTGATCAGAGGAGGTAAATCGGACATGTTTTGAATAACATGTTTTACACCAACATCATTCAAAACTTGTTCGTGACCCTCCAAAATATGAGATGCTCCAGTAAATCCAATTACATACATGCCTGCATCCACAGCAGCCTTTGCTCCACTTTTACTATCTTCGATTACAATTATTTCTTTAGGGTCTATCCCTATTTTTTTTGCTGCAAAAAGATATATATCTGGTGCTGGCTTGGGGTTTTCAACATCTTCAACCCCTGAAAAAACTCGATCTTCAAACTCGTTTCTTAAGCCCACTAAATCAACTGCATGATTAATCTGTGCTTTGAAGCCATTCGAAATAATTGCTTTGGGAAGCTCTATTTCTTCAAAAGCTTTTTTCGCTCCTTCAATTGCTTTTTCTTGAGTTTTTGCAGCCTCCATATAAAGTGACGTAATTTCATCTAAGTAATTATCACTTAATACAAGTCCATGCTCTTTAGATAAGTTTGTCATAATACCACTAAAGGTCTTGCCCGAGCAAGTTCTCAGATAGGTATCAAGGTCAATCTCAACGCCAAAATCATTGATATATTTAACCATTACATTGGCCGCAATAATCTCACTATCGATAATTACTCCATCACAATCGGAGAAAAAATAGCTAAACTTCATTATTTATCTTTTATTGATTTTTCATTTAATGGTGCCATTACAACATATAAAAAGGCAAACATACAGGCTACAGCAGAAGCTATAAATGACCAACCTATTTGCTCTTCTATATTATTATAAATTTCAGCTGAAAGGAATGCACCTACACCAATACCTATTTCTAAAGCGATATACATGGTTGCAATAGCTCTACCTCTATGCAAAGGATCACTACGATCTATTGTCCACGCATAAACCGTCGGTGAGTTCGTTCCTATACCCAATCCAAGTAATATGGCTGCTGCAAATAATTCTGTTGCAGAAGAAGCTACTCCAATCCAACTTAATGCAAATACCAGTAAGATTGTAGAAAACTTAAGTACGGGTACCCTTCCATATTTATCAGATAGCCTTCCTGCGAAAACTCTAACTAACATAGATGCTCCAGTAAAAAACATAAAAAAGGTCCCTTTATTTTCAATACCTAATTGTTTTGAAAGGTCTGGAATCAATGTTAGAATCACTCCATAAGAAGTGGTACATAAGAGCATTACAATGGCAGGTGGCAAGGCATTTTTATCGATCACCTCATTTCTTCGAATAATAAAGTGATCCAATTTTAATCGCTCTGGATTCTCTAAGGTTTCTTTCATTCCAAATAAAATTAGAATAGAAACTAATGATATTGCTGAGGAAGCATAAAACATCATATCCAAGCTTGTTTCCATTGCTAACCAACTACCAATAATAGGCCCTAACCCTATACCTGTTGACGAACAAAAACCTAGAATTCCTAAAGCTTCTCCTCTTCTATCAAAAGGTACTATATCTGCTAAATATGCCGATGTCCCCGTTGGTTTAAACCCTGTAGAGAATCCATGTAAAAAACGGATTAATAAAAATGCAAACGCTGATCCTACAAATGGATAAAACAATGTACAGACACAACTAACTAATACACCAAAAACCATTACAGGTACTCTACCAACTCTATCTGTCAGTTTACCACTAAAAGGTCTTGATAGCCCTGCCGTTACTGTAAATAATGAAATGATTAAACCCTTGTATTCTTCTCCTCCCAATGAGGTTAGATAATCCGGAAGTTCAGGGATTATCATATTGAAGCTTGTAAAAAATAATAGGGAACTAGTGCAAAGTAACCAGAATTGTAATGTGTAGATATTCTGAACTGTTTGTTTTTCCATAGTGGCACAAATCTCTACAAATTAATTGAGATATTAGCACAAATAATTTTAAACACTAATAAAAAAAGAGGTAAACATTGCTGCTTACCTCTTCCGATAAAGGATATATTTCTTATTTAGCCAAGTACTTTATTAAGTATACCTGCTAATCGAATTCCACCTTTCATTATTCTCTCTTCTACAGTTTTATAGTGATCGTACATATATCTGTATCCTAATTTTCCATCACCTACTTCAGCATAAAACTTTGTACATAATGCATGGGACTCATTCATCATATCAATTGTTGTTGCTTTTTGTAGCTCTTCAACTTGTTCTGGAGTAGCATGATCTGCAAATCTTGCAATCTCTGTAAAACTCAATTCTTTTGAGGTAATCATTTCTGAATCCCATACTCTATGAATATTAGAAGGCTTTCCAAACCAAGTTACCTTTACTCTATTTCCTCCTAAGTCACTTTTATGACCTACATGAAAGGGTTGATGAAGGTCTCCAACTAAATGAGTGAGCACTTTAATTGCTCTAGCTTTTTGTGTTTTAGTAGAATTTTCATTTTCTAAAATGGCTACCATATCATCAATTGCTTTAATGATATCACCTTTAGGGTTTCTTTCAACATCTTCAAATTTCTCCCCTTCATCGATATTGAAATAGTGCCATGGAGACATAAATGCATATTTTTTATCGGACTTAATATCGTCCATCCAAGTACTTACCATTGGTAAATATGCAGAGTCACCTAATATTTCTTGTAAAGCTTTTTTTGCCTTTTTATTTAAGTGATTATTTGCAATTTCAGCTACTGCTCTATGCCCATTTTGTCCCCAAGCAAATACTTTCATATCTGTTGTTAACATCATTAAAAAAGCAAAGAATAGGGTTAATGTAGATTTAATACGGAACATTTTAAATTGATTGGTTAAATTTTTGTTCTTAAAACGGACACAAGATAAAGGGTAGTAATAGGCCATCAAAAAAAACCTAGAATTATTCAATTAATCTTTGTAAAATTGACATATAGTTACAACTATTTGTCTTAGTATAGATTATTACTCTATCAATTTATTATTAAAAATCATGAAAAAAATTCTAGCAATTATTTGCGGATTACTCTTAATCGGCGCGACAGCCAATGCACAATCAGGTCTTATTAGCCTTGGTGTTAAAGGTGGTATTGGTGCATCTAACTACGACTTAAGCAACGCTGCTGGTGTTTCTACAGAAGGAACAGCATCATGGCATGTTGGTGGTATGTTCAGAACAAACATTCCTGTATTACCAATTTATGCTCAGGTAGAAGCACTATACTCAAGAGTTGGTGGTAAAATCTCTATCGCTGGTGGTGTTGAGCAAGACACTTACATCAATAGATTTGATGTGCCAATCGTAGCAGGTTTAAAATTTGGTTTATTAGGAATTAGCGGTAGAGTTTTCGGTGGTGCTGTAGCTCAAGCTAACTTATCGGACAACTTTAGTGACATCTCAAGCGACATCAAAACTGAAAGCTTCGTTTGGGGATGGCAAGCAGGTATCGGTGCAGATATCAGAAAATTAACTGTAGACGTTAAGTATGAAGCAGGTTCAGATTTAATTACTGAACAAACTGGTGCTCCTTCTATCAAGTCAACACAATGGATTGTTTCATTAGGTTGGTTCTTTGGTGGTGGAGACGACTAAAAACCCACAAAGTATTACAATAAAAAAGACCTTCTTGAGATCTATTTCAAGAAGGTCTTTTTTTATCTTGGTGTATCTGGACAATTTACATTGAGTATGTTATAACTGAGTGTAAAGCCAAGGAAGTAATAATTATCTCTCCAGGATGGGTAGACAGTTTGTTCTCCAACTGGAGCATCTGGTCCTCCTCGATAGATTGTATCAGTATTATCTGTCCATAACGGTTTTGTGATACTAAACTCCATCCCGAAGTCCCAATAAGTTGATATTCTCTTTTTAAAACCAATACCTAAAGGTAGTGTAATAGCCCAAGGCAATTCAGCTCCACTGTAAGTTGTTTCAATAACTGGGAATACCCCACCTCCTAATTCCATAAAGAAATAAGGAGTAAAATTATCTTTCTTTCTTTTATCCTGTCTGAAATCTAAAAAGTTGTATTCAAAACCTGTAGCAACATTAATCATCACATTCTGAAATGATGCTTGTCTACCTTGATGTATAGGTTTATCGAAATGTATATCACTCCCTGCATTCCAAGAAACATTCAAGTCTGTTCTCCACTGCAGAAAGTTATTCATATTATACTTTCCAAATGCTTTTACTCCTACTCTATAATCTGCGGGATGAGGTACCGGAGAAACGTCTCCAGAGTATCCTGTTGCACCAACCGCACCTCCAACAACCCAATATTGAGCATTTGATACATTATTAAAACCAAGAAGAAGTAAAAAAGTTGATAGTAATAATTTAAAAAAGCTTCTTTTCATACTTAATCATTTAAAGTTTAAATGTACAAAAAAGCCCGTACAGATAACATCTGAACGGACTTTTGTGTTGAATTTTTTTAGGTTTAACGGAATTTAGGCATCTTAATCGTACCTCCCATGATGTAACTTAGATTCACACCTAATGTCATAAAAACGTCATTAAGTTCCTCAAAAGTACTACCGTTAATACTGTTATCAATTCCGTCTAATTTATCACTTCCAGAATAGTTAAACGCTGCCTCAACACCAATATCCATGTGTGTTGATAATTTATATCTTATACCAAGAGATACAGGAATTACATAAGTAACAAAAGATTCTTTTTGTGTTCCAGAAAGTATCTCTCCTTGATAATTAGGGTCAGGGTTTTGTTTCACTGTAGACGTACCGAACAAAGCACCAACACCTAAACCAATATATGGAATCGGAATTTTTGGTCTTCTATAGTATACACCTGCATTGGGAAACAAATCAATAAGTCCTTGTAGGTTTAACTGGGCGGCATAAGAGTTAAACTCTAAGCCTCTATTTTCATTTCTTCCAGCATCTTTATCACTACCGGCAAAAAAGTTATTACCTAGTGATGCTCTTGCTGTAATTCTCGGTGCATATCTCTTTTGAACAAAACCGCCAAAATTGGCTCTAGTGTTACTCCAATCGATACTACCTTTACTTGGTGTTGGTGATAGGTCTCCCATAAAACTGGTTGTCGTAATCATACCACCATAACTCCAATACCTTTTCTTAGCTGTAAATCTCGCTCTACCTTTTACACCTTGTGCTGAAACTTCAGACATGGCGAAAAATAAAATTGCGAAGAACAATACAACTTTATAACAGTTCTTGATATTCATTTTAGAACAGATAAACTTTTATTCTAAATCCTTATTTCAAGGACGCTTAATCAGACTAAACAGTAATTATATTATTCACCGTTTATATTATAACACACGTTTTGTGCCAAAAAAATTCTCTTTTACCCAAAAAAACTATTGATGATGAAGAAAATAAAAGCCAAATGAATGCACATAATAGTGCAAATATATTATTTCAGTAGTTATTTTTTTCTTAAATGTCACACTTTATTTTCTAATACTTTCGACATCCCTTCGTCAAAGCCTATTGGTTCATAGCCTAATACTTCAATTGCTTTACTAATGTCAAAACCGGTTTTCAGAGGACGTCGTCCATGCTCTTTAAACACACTTGCATTAACAGGTTCAATTAAATTATCGTCTAAATTTAAGAAACTTGCCACTTTTAAAGAAATATCAAAGGGAGTTAATTTATCTTTCCCTGAAATATGAAAAATCCCCCCTACTTTTTTTTCATAAGAAAGTATACAGCCTTCCGCTAAATCATCTACAAATGTAGGAGTTCTCAATTGGTCTTCCACTACTTTTATTGGTTCTTTTGCTTCTAACTTCCCCTTAACCCATAGCATAATATTAGAACGACTCATGTCTTTTACTTGACCATAAACTAAACATGTACGAATGATTGTTTTAATGATCGAAGAGGTATCCTCTAATATTAATTGTTCGGCTTTTAATTTAGTTTCACCATAAAAATTGGGTGGATTACAATCATCCTCTTCACTGTAAGGGCCTTTATCTCCTTCAAAAACAAAATCTGTAGAAAGGAAAATAAATTGTTTTACATTGTTATCGCGGGAAGCATTTAATAATAATTCGGTTGCCTTTGTATTTACTTGTATTGCTAGCTCTGGGTTGTCTTCACAATCTTCAACTCTAGACATAGCAGCTCCATGAATTATCACATCGGGTTTCACTTCACGAATAAGATTATCAATCTGTACTTTATCAACCAAGTCTACATTGTGATATTTATAACCTTTTTCATTAAATCTATCTTTTCCTCTTCCGGTTGCAAATACCTCTATATTTCCCCTTAATTTTAGTAATTTCAGTAAGGATTGACCAAGTAAACCATTTGATCCTGTGATAAGTACTCTATTTTCCATATATTGTAAATTAAATTTTTATCATTTTGTACTATTAACGCAAACTATACAATTATTATAATTGTTATGGTATGTGTAATTAGAAATTTATGATGATGATTTGTAAATTTGCAACTTCAAATCTTATTACTTTCTTATGGTAAAATTTGCAACTCAAAGTGATACTGAAGTTCAAGAGTTAGAAGAGGTAGAAACTGACTCAGAATTTAACCGCGAACTTGTGGTCTTTAATGATGATGTGAATACTTTTGATCATGTTATTGATGCATTGATTCAAATTTGTAAACACACTACACACCAAGCAGAACAATGTACGTGGATTATTCACTATAATGGGAAATGTGCTGTTAAAAACGGTACTTTCGACGAACTTGCTCCTATGCGTAGATCTATGTCTGATCGTGGCATATCTGCCGAAATTCTTTAATTATCTCATATAAATTGCATCCATTGTGTTAAACCTTCCTTCTAAATCGTTAGAACAAGCGGTAGAAAATTTGTCTAAACTTCCGGGTATAGGTAAAAAAACTGCTCTAAGATTGGCATTACACATTTTAAAAGAGGATGAATTATATGCTAAAGATTTAGCTACATCAATTGCAAGCTTAAAGCTTAATGTAAAGTTCTGTAAGAAATGTCACAACATCTCTGATCATGAAATTTGTGGAATTTGTAGCAATCCCTCTAGGGATATCCATACCTTGTGTGTTGTTGAAAATATGTCTGATGTCCTCGCAATAGAATCAACCGGTGCTTACAAAGGTTTATACCATGTATTAAATGGTGTAATATCTCCATTACAAGGAATCACACCCGCTGACTTAACTATTGAACACCTCATTGAACGAGTACATAATGAAGACATTAATGAAGTTATTTTTGCATTAAACGCAAGTTTAGATGGAGATACCACCGCCTTTTTTATTCGTCAGCAATTAGAACCTATTACTATCTTGAAAATGAGTAACATCGCAAGAGGTATTCCAGTAGGTGGAGCATTAGAATTTGCTGATGAGCTTACCTTAGGTAGGTCGATCTCCGAAAGAACAAACCTATAAAGTAAAAAGCCGAACACTTTTAATATCGTGTTCGGCTTTTTATTTATTTCTAATTTCTAGATTTTTCTTAAAGCTTTCTTTGCGGCCTTCTCTTTTCTTTTCAGCACTCTTGCACTAATATGAATACTAATTTCATACAATAACATTATTGGACCTGCAATTAATATCTGTGTGATAGGATCTGGAGGAGTGATGATAGCTGAAATAATAAGAATGATCACAATTGCATGTCTCCTATAATCCTTCATACTCTCTGGTGTTACCAAATCTGATTTTGATAACACAAAAACCACCATTGGTAATTGAAACATTACTCCACTTGATAGAACGATCATAGATAATGTGGAAATGTAAGAGGATATATCAAATTCATTTAAGACCGTTTCATCAATTTGATAATTCGAAAGGAAATTAATAGCTAATGGCGATACAATATAATATCCAAACAAAATCCCTACGATAAACAGGAAGCTTACAAAGAAAGTCGCTCCTGTAGTAGCACTCTGTTCATTATCATATAATGCTGGCTTTACAAATCGCCAAACCTCCCAGAAAGTGTAAGGGAAAGCGAAAATTAATCCAATCACTACCGAAGACATTATATGCATAGCAAACTGCCCGGTCATTGTCCTACTCTGAATCGTAAATGGCAGACTCTGAATACATAAAGCATCAGTGTTCATATAATGCGACAATTCACATAACCATTGATAAGTAGGAAAATCTAATCGAGACGGTCCTAATATAATTACATTAAATACAAATGATTTTGAAAGAAAGGCAATTACTGAAAAGATGAAAATTGACCCTACCCCTCTCATAATATGCCATCTTAGTTCTTCTAAATGATCTAAGAACGACATTTCTTGTTCTTCTTTATTTTCTGCCATTTGTTTGTTTATTTCAACTTTTGTGAAACGATGCAAAGGTCGTTAATTTGAGGCAATTCGCATAATTTTACTAAATATCTATATTAGAATACTTGTAAATAAGAGAGTATTCTTTCTAATTTCGTAATTTCAATATTGAGAGACTCAACATAAGATATTAATACATTCATATTTCTCATTGAAAATAGAAATGAATGTAGAGCACATCATTTAAATTATGATTTTTTTGAGACCGTTTATCAACTCATACTTTATATTACCATTTGTCATCATCCTGACAACAATCACTTCTTTTGCACAAAGTGAGAAATACAAAGAACATTCTTTTAAAAGAAAAGTAGTGATTGTACTTGACCCCGGACATGGTGGTGAGGATGTTGGAAAACCCAAAAGCCGTCAGAGTACACACCTAAAGAACGAAGCTGACCTAAACTTAGATATCGCATTCCGACTTGGAGGATATTTAGAAGAAAGGGTCAAAAATGTTGAAGTCCTATACACTAGAAAAACGGACCGCACAGTAACTTTAGATGAAAGAGTTGACTATGCAAATAGTGTTAATGCAGATTACTTTATCAGTATCCATTGTAACTCACTCCACAATAAAAGCTATCATGGTACTCAAGTACATATCCAAAGCAAGAAATTCCCTACCTCCTATGGATTAGCTAAATCATTTGATTATCAATTTAAAAGAGCAGGTAGAACGAGTAGAGGTATAAAAGATCAAAACGATAGAGGCCATAATTTGCAGGTTATTCAGTACACTGAAATGCCTGGCGTCTTAATCGAATGTGGTTTTATGAGCAACCCTAAGGAAGAATTATTCCTTAACTCTGGAAAAGGACAAACATACATTGCATCAGCTTTATATAGAGCAATTAGAGACTTTGAAAACTCACCACACAAACCAGCTCCAGATAAGAGATATCCTTATTACAGAGTTCAAATAGGAACTACAACGAATAAAAAAGAGATTACCTATAAAAAGTATAAACGTCTAAATATGAAAATTGACCCATTAAAAGAAAATGGGAAATATAGTTTATTGGTAGGTAGAGAATATGAAAAAAGGTATACAACCAAACTACTTGATGAAGTAAAAAAGAAAGGTTTTAAAGATGCTTATGTGAGAACATTTAATGCTCCAACTTCAAAACCACAGACCAAAACTACTCCTCCTCCCAAAAAAGTAGAAGTAGTTGAGCAAGCTACCCCAGTTGTTGTTGCTGCCAGCGACTCTACAACAACTATACTGGCAAAAAAAACAGATTCATTGAGAGTAGTCAACGACTCGTTGGTATTTTATAGAATTCAGATTATGTCTTCCGATAGAAAATTGGACCTTAACAAAAGGGAATTCACTCAATTAGAAGAAGCAGTCTATCTATTCTATGATGACGACGACACTTCTAAAAATCCATATAAATATCAAGTTTTAGTGGGTAAGTATTATGTTAAGTCTCAGGCAGAAAAAGTAAAAGAGAAGGTAAGAAAAAAAGGATTCCCTGATGCCTTTATCGTTACTGTTCCAGAAAGTGAGGCAAGAGAATCCTTAGATCAATATATTCCGAAGAATAACTAAACAATAGATAATTCTTCAATTTCTTTATCGATTAGTGATGTTATTGTTTCATCTAACAAAAGGTCTAAGTCTTGTTCATTTCTTAGCATAACATCTAAAATATCCATAATAGCATCATCATGAACTTGATGTGCGTATGAGGATATAATTTGATAACCTACAACATCGTTGGAATGTAATTGTTTGATTGTTGATAAAATGGCCATATCTGAAACATTTTCGTTGGTTGCTCTATCAATCACTTTATTCATTTCTTTGATCAATCCTAGGCTACACTCACAAATATCTCCTACTTGGTTTTCTCCGATTTGAGCAAAAAGCTGGTCTAAAAATTCTAAATGTTTTTGGGCACTGTTTTCACATGTTTCAATCACTCTTCTTAAAGTAATCGAATGTACTTTATCCTTGAGCTGGTGGTACACTTCTAGTTGTTGAGTTTCTGCATCATAGCGATCTTTCATTTGATGTATGAAAAGACCTCTTAAGTCTTCTAATGGTCTCATAACATTTTCATTTAAGGGTATAAAAATTTACATAACTCGCCTATTTACAATTCATTATAAATATACAAGTGTATTTTATACAAGTCAAATTCATCAATATCTAGAACACTACCAATGACGACAATCATGTAAAAAAACTCTAGTTATCATACTTTCTCAAGGTCAGAATGAAGAAATTTGCTGTAGAAATATGAAAAGAGAAAAGTAACTATATATAAAGAGCGACCTCAAAGAAGTCGCTCTTTTATTTTACATCATCTACTACACATAATTTAAACTTAAAACAATTTCATGCCTTCGTAAACTGTAGAATGGTTTGTTGGCTTAACAACACCTCTAAAGTTTAACTCAATATTTTCTGTTTGGGCTCTGACTTTAACATTAGCATAATTACCAGCTCCATCGACACTGAATTGCATATTTGCTAACATAAGTGGTCCCATAACGTTGAATTTTACTGTCTTTCTACCGTTTTTTTCTTCAATGACTTGATAATCTGAAATTTTACCTTCCATGGTAATACCTCCTACTCCATTCAACCCTACAACACCATCGAAGCCTAATTGGAAAACGGCAACATCACCTGATACTTTTACAAAGTTGATATTACTAGAAACATTTTCTGTATGACCATATCTATCATACACCTGAGTAGCTTCTAATACAAAAGCTTGACTATCTATTCCTGACACGGCTTGTTCATGTAAGATTCTTTCATAGATTTCAGCCTGTCTTTTCTTTTCTTCTTTAGCTTTCTGTCTTGCTAATTTTTTTTGAACTCTAATTTCTTTCTTTGAGAGTGTTTTATTTATATCGAGAGTATCTTGTGCAGTTACTGCTAATGAAAAGAATAAAGTAAAAACTGCCACGAAGATTTTGATTATATTTTTCATAGTAATTCAATTTTTGCGAGCTTGCTAAAAAACAAACTCTAGGTTATTACTTTATTTCGAATACAATTAACTGAACGTTCGAATAGTCTTTAGAGTTGGCAATATTTACATTTATTATTAATCGATTGAATGATACAAGTAGGAATAATATCTGATACACATAGTTATATTGATGACCGCATTATTGAACATCTAAAAGATTGTGATGAGATATGGCATGCAGGTGATATAGGTACTGAAGAAGTGATGAGTGCATTAAAAGCAATTGCACCAGTAAGAGCTGTTTATGGGAATATTGATAATGGAAAACTTCGAATGGAGTATCCTGAGGAACAAATATTCACACTGGAAGGTTTAAAAATCTATATGATACATATTGGAGGATACCCACCTCGATATACCACAAAGTTAAAAAAGAGATTAAACGAAGTTAATCCTAATATTTTTATCTGTGGGCATTCACACATTCTCAAGGTTATACCAGATCAAAAAAGAAATTTACTTCATATTAATCCTGGAGCAGCAGGGAGGCATGGGTTCCATCATCAAAGAACAATTATTAAAATGGTATTGGATGATGGAAAACCCAAAGACCTAAAAGTTGTTGAGCTAGGTAAAAGAGCTTCAATTGATTAATGTTATTTAATAAAGCAATGACAATAATCAACAAAAACTAAATCTACATCATCAAGTCATGTGTGCATTTTACGCTTAATTTGTACTTGAAAGTTATGAGATGAGATAATGCTAGCAAACTGAACGAATTTTGAAATAAAATTATCAGTTTCTAAAAGCGTGACACAGACAGGCATAGAACGGGAAAAGTGTTCTATGCCTGTTTTTTTATATCGTATATTTCTTCAGTGATTTTTTTCAAATGTCCAACACTACTTTATTCTCTTTACCCTAATTTTGCATTACAAACTAATTAACGATAATTCATTAACGATCATGAATCAATTAAATAAACTCAGTGAAGTTGCTGCTGTTATGTTTAAACTTGGCTGTTTTGCATTTGGAGGCCCTGCTGCTCACATTGCCATGTTAGAAGAAGAAATTGTTGAAAAAAGAAAGTGGATTACCCAAGAACATTTTTTAGATTTAATAGGTGCAACCAATCTTATTCCTGGTCCTAATTCTACTGAAATGGTAATGCATGCTGGCCATGAAAGAGCTGGTATTTTAGGGCTAATTGTTGCTGGCTTATGTTTTATTTTCCCTGCAGTAGTAATTACTGGTTTTCTAGGTTTTTTGTATGTCGAATATGGACAAACTCCTAATATCGCTCCATTTATACTAGGCATTAAACCAGCTGTGCTTTCCGTAATTATTGCTGCAATATTCAAACTAGGCAAGAAAGCAATCAAGACAAAAGAATTAGGGTTCATAGGAGCAATCACATTAATATTAAGTTTACTCGGTGTGGATGAAATTATTTCTTTGTTGGGAACAGGGTTATTAGGCATCATCTATTTCTCATTCAAAGAAAAGAAGAAGATAAAACAATCATTTCAACCTTTATTACTTTCATCAATTTCACTTCCTACAATACAAACTATATCAGGTTCAACCATTTTCTTCAAGTTTTTAAAAGTAGGAACAGTTCTCTACGGAAGTGGGTATGTTCTTTTTGCTTATTTAGATGCCGAATTAGTACAACAAGGCTTCTTAAGTCAACAAGAATTAATGGATGCTATTGCAATGGGACAATTTACACCAGGTCCTGTTTTATCTACTGCTACTTTTATTGGGTATCAACTTGGAGGATTTCAGGGAGCTATTTTAGCAACCTTAGGCATTTTTACTCCTTCATTTATTTTAGTGATCGCCTTAAATCCGTTAATACCTAAATTAAGAAATAATAAAAAGGTAGGATATTTCTTGGACAGCGTAAATGTTGCTGCTGTTGCTTTAATGATTAGTGTATTACTTTCCATGTGTAAAGCATCATTGGTAGATTGGCAAAGTATAATTATAGCATGTCTCAGTTTATTTGTCACTTTCAAAGTAAAAAAAGCAAACGCAATGCATGTGATACTTGGTGGGGCTGTTTTAGGATATTTACTTCAGCTTATATAAAAAGATATAGAGAAGCACTTTTCCAAAAGAAGTGCTTTTTTTATTATCTAAATATAAATTATTGTAATTTCGAACTAACTAATTTTTTCAACTAAATACTCAATAGATTTTCATCGTTTATGTGTGGAATTACCGGACTGTATGCGTTTAATGAAATAGGTCGAATGCAAGCGATTCACCTTCACAAAGCCAATGAAAGCATTGCACATCGAGGACCAAATGCATCAGGGATATACAATAGTCATTTTGCACATTTAGGTCATAGAAGGTTATCCATTATCGATTTATCTGAAGGAGCAAATCAGCCAATGCACAGTACCTCAAAAAGGTATTCTATTGTATTCAATGGAGAAATCTATAATTACAAAAGCATTCGTCAAAAATTAGAATTAAAGGGCGTTCAGTTCACTACTACATCAGATACAGAAGTTCTATTAGAAGCATACATTCATTTTGGTGTAAAATGTTTGGATATGCTTCATGGATTTTTTGCATTCGCTATTTACGATAATGAAAACGACAGTTTACTAATTGCTAGAGACCGATTAGGTATAAAACCACTTTTATATGCTGTTGATGAAGATAAAGTAGTATTTGGCAGTGAAATGAATGCCTTACGTCAATTTGGAATAGAAAAAGAGATCGATCCTACATCTATCTATCAATTATTACAATTGACGTATATTCCTACTCCCGATTCTATTTACAAAGGGATTAAAAAGCTACCACAGGGGCATTATATCTTTATCAAGAATAAGAATGTTGAAATAAAACAATACTATTCGATAGAGGAAAAAATAACGACACCATTAAATATTTCATATGATGCTGCACAAAAAGAGTTGCTTCGTCTTATGGATCAATCAATACAAGAACGAATGGTGTCAGATGTTCCATTAGGTGCATTTTTAAGTGGTGGTATAGACTCCTCTGCAGTTGTTGCTTTAGCATCAAAATATACTGATCAGCTTCAAACTTTTTCGATAGGCTATAAAGATGAACCTCTTTTTGATGAGACATATTACGCAGAACTAGTTGCAAAAAAATACAAAACTCAACATACTGCCTTCAAATTAACTCAAGATGATTTCTATAATCACTTGTTTGGAATGTTGGATCATTATGGTGAACCTTTTGCTGATGCCTCCGCATTAGCCGTAAATATACTTTGTAGAGAAACGAAGAAAAACGTTACAGTTGCATTGTCTGGTGATGGTGCCGACGAGATGTTTGCCGGGTACAATAAACATTTAGGAGAATGGAAATCTCGACAAGGAGGAACACTAGCGACTGTAATATCTTCACTTTTACCTATTCTAAAACAACTTCCAAATAGTAGGAATTCAGTTTTAGGAAATAAAGTAAGACAAGCTATAAAATTTGGTGATGGACTTAAGTTATCACCCCAAGAAAGGTATTGGTTTCAATGCTGCTGGAGAGATACTCCTACTACAAACTCAATCCTTTCTGATACTTTTCTAAATTCTGTAGATCAAGAAGCCTTTTTATCTAGAAAAAATACTATTACACAATCAATCACAGGAGATGGAATTAATGATGTTTTATTAGCCGATATCCAAGGACTACTTGTCAACGATATGTTACATAAAGTAGACTCTATGTCTATGTATCATAGCCTTGAAGTAAGAGTTCCTTTCTTAGATCACAATGTCGTTGAATTTGCGATGAAGTTACCAGCTGAATACAAAATCAACGGACAAATGAAAAAGCGAATATTACAAGACTCCTTCAGGGATTTATTACCTGAAGAACTTTATAAAAGGCCTAAACATGGCTTTGAAGTACCTTTAATGAAAGGTTATAAAACTGCCTTGAGATCTTGGGTGAATGAAATGTTGGATGATGATTTTGTGAGGGAGCAGAACATTTTTAATCCAATTTACGTTCAACAATTAAAGAATATGATTTTCAATTCAAGTAATTATGACCAAAACCAAGTTTGGAGTATTTTAGTATTGCAACATTGGTGGAAAAAATATAATCCATAGCATTCAATGCAATTATTTTATCTTTTTATCGAAAAAATTACTTTTTTTTGATTAATATAATGATATTAATGGTCAAGCGTACTTTGTTATTCTAACAATTACCCGTTAAACAAGTGTACACTTAATCAAAAGCATATACAAAGTATCTAGTTAGAGCCTAATATTTTGATCGCTTTTAGCTCTAAATGTTTAATTTTTTAATCTAATTAGGATTTATCCTTTTTGTTACCAACTACAAATTTTTTAGAAGGTGCGCATAAGAATAATCTTCAATCTCAGAAATAAGGGTGCAATATTACCCTTTCATCACCAAAAACTTGTTCAAAACATGCTTAGAATAGTATGTGCTGACAATGAGTTATTTGAGTCCTCGAATTTCACTTTTTCTGGTCTTAAAGGTCAGACTAAAGTAGGTCGTGAAGGATTACATTATTTTTCAAAAAAAGCAACCATCGTTTTAACGAGTCCTAGTAAAACTTTCATAGATAGAGTAGTTCAAGGTCTTTTTCAAGAATCACATATTTTGTTAGGCAATTTAATGCTCCAAGCAGATTCTGTAGAAATTGAAGATGCCCCTACATTCAAAGAATCTATGAAGTATTTATGTATTTCACCCATTGTACCTTTTCACCAAATAGAAGGCTTGAACAATAAAATGTTCGTCAATCCAATGAGTGATGACTTCTCTGATATGCTTTACGATTCTACAATGTTTAGAATGGAAAAATCTGGAAAATATACTACAGAACAGATTTCTTCATTTTTCCGTTTTCAGGTAATTCCTGATGAACAGTATTTGGCTAGAATTAATCGTATGGACAAGAAGTTTGCCCGTATTTACTCTGTTATTAAAGGTGGTGAAATCTTTGAAGCAAGAGGCTACACACTTCCTTTTGAAGTATTAGCTGCTCCAGAAGTACAAGAGTTTATCTATAACAATGGTTTTGGAGAATTAACTACCCATGGTTTTGGTATGTTAGACATCCCTAACTTCAACCCAGGTAAACAACCATACATTTTTGACGAAGAAACACAACAACCCTAATTAATAATAAAAGGGGTTGGAGTAAAACATAATATAAATATGATCAAGGTGATGATGCCGAAAAATTTACGTTTGGTATCAACACCTTTTTCATTTATTGCAGGTGGATGATGTAAACCTAGGAATCTAGAAAGAATAAATACCCAAAATAACCATCCCTCATAGCCTACTACATCAGGATAAATCGTAGTGATTACAAATTGCAATGTAAATATTGACATCGCATACAGAGCTATTGTTATTTTATCTTTGAATAGTTTCATCGAAACCAAATACAAATAAATCACATAAAAAGGAGCATAGGTAATTAATATTTCATTGCTATCTATCGCAGAAAATAAACCTAAACCTCCCCAAAACAGCAATGCCGCAAAAGTATAAGGTAAGATCTTATTGAACCATTTTCTTCCTATGATACTATATAAAGCATGCCCACCATCTAACTGACCAAATGGCATTAGATTTAATGCAGTAAAGAAACAAGCAAGTAACCCTGAAAATAAAAAAGGGTAATGCATTAATTCATGTCCATTAGGTACTAAACTTGGGTCCGGAGCAACATAATAAGTGAAAAACTGAAATAATAGGTTCGTTCCAATAGTTAAATTTTCTCCTTCATTTAAATTCTCGTAGGCATATTTTGCATAGTCTAATCCCCATTGTTGATATTCAGGGTGAATCTGAAAGATATATTCTGGAGGAGGAAGGTGAGTAAAACCATAAAATAAGACGACTAAAGCTGCCAAAAAGCCTGCAATAGGGCCAGATACTCCAACGTCAAAGAACTCCTTTCTTGATTTTAACCGACTCTTGATACTAATAAATGCACCAAATGTACCTAAAGAAGGACCTAAACTTAAAAACCATACTGGAAGAAAATAAGGAAGTGTCACTTTTAATTTGTAATACTTTGCTGTAAAGTAATGTCCAAATTCATGGATCGTGAGTATACCTACAAATGGAATCGAGTACATTAAAGACCCTTTCCATTCTTCGGGTGTTAACTCAGAAAATAACACCGATTTACCGTAGATCCATTCAGCTCCTGCAAAAGTAGTTGCCATCACTGTTAAGATAAATAACAATAGGTGTTTCCACCAGACCATTCCAACTGTTTTTTTCTTTTGTGGTGCTTTTGACTTATTGATATTATTATTCTGATCGATAATAGATCTATTATTTTCCTCCATATTTCAATTCTAAAAATTAGCTTTGCAAGTTAGCATTTTAAAATAAAGTTATGCCTACTGTAAAACATTTACATGAATCGTTTATTATTCCCGACGGAGGAAAGTCTACGCGTTTAGATCACTTCCTCTCTTTACAACTTCCTAACAAAAGTAGAAATGTAATTCAGAAACACATAAAAGATGTACTTGTTTTAGTTAATGGTAAAAAATCTAAATCAAGCTATCAATTAAAACCTAGTGATAAAATTGAATGGTTTGAATATTTCCGAAAAAGAGTTGAACTAGAACCCTATGACTTTCCTCTTGATATTATATATGAAGAAAAAGATTTTATCGTAGTCAATAAACCTGCTCAAATGCCAATGCACCCTGGATTGGGGCATTATGATCATACGTTACAAAACGCTCTTTTACACCATTACCAAATATCTAATCAGAAAGATTCACTGGTTAAAGATTGCTTGGTGCAACGATTAGATAAAGATACTAGCGGTATAGTTGTTATTCCTAAAACAATTGAAGCAAGAGAATTCCTCTCAGAGCAATTTAAATCACTCAAACCCTACAGAATATACCAAGCTATAGTTTGGGGGCAACTGAAGCAGAAAGAAGGGGTGATACAGGAATTCATTGGACGCAATCCATCAAATGAGAGAAGTATTGAAGTATCAAAGGATAAATCTTTTGGAAAAGAAGCTATCACACATTATCGAGTGATTAAGGAACATAAGAAGTTTTCATTGGTGGAATGTCGTTTAGAAACCGGACGCACACATCAAATTAGAGTACATATGCAATTTATTGGTCATCCTCTTGTTGGTGATAAAAGATATGAAGTACCCATGCTGACATATGACAATGCATTACAAAACAAGGTAGGCAGACATTTATTACATGCTAAAACATTACATTTCACTTCTCCCTCAAATAAAGAATTATTAAAATTTGAAAATGACCTACCTGAAGAAATGTTAGATCTAATAAAATAAAAAAGGCAAGCTCAAATGAACTTGCCTTTCTGAATTGGTTGGCGGAACAGACGGGACTCGAACCCGCGACCCCCTGCGTGACAGGCAGGTATTCTAACCAACTGAACTACTGCTCCAGTCATCTGTTTTTGAAAGTCTGATGAAGACTTGTTGGCGGAACAGACGGGACTCGAACCCGCGACCCCCTGCGTGACAGGCAGGTATTCTAACCAACTGAACTACTGCTCCAGTTCGCTTTTACAGGAGAGGTTTCCTAAAAAGCGATGCAAATATGCACCCTTGATTTTTATAAAACAAGGATTAAAGAGATTAAAAATGTAATCTATTCTTAATGAAATTATAAAATACTGATGATCAATATTAAATCAGTAACTTATCAAATCAAAAAGTTAAACATATCTTGATTCTCATTTAGTAATTCGTACTTATAACCACCTTTTTTCATCCTTTGAGTTAAGCTATCAAAGTCAGATGGGTACTTCACTTCTATACCAACAATGGCAGGAGCTTTCTCTCTATTTACCTTTTTTGTGTATTCGAAGTGCACAATGTCATCATTTGGACCAAGTACTTCTGCTAAGAATTCTCTAAGAGCTCCTGCTCTTTGAGGGAATCTTACCATAAAATAATGTTTATATCCTTCGTATAATAAAGAGCGTTCTTTAATCTCTTCCATACGTCCAATATCATTATTGGAACCAGATACTACACATACTACTTTTTTGCCCTTTATTTCGTCTTTTATAGCATCTAATGCTGAGATAGACAAAGCTCCCGCTGGTTCCACTACAATAGCGTCCTCGTTGTATAATCTTAAGATAGTAGAGCAGACCTTTCCTTCAGGAACAAGTACTACATCTTTTAAGAATTGCTTTGCGATTTGGAAAGTGTTATCTCCTACTCTCTGAACGGCAGCACCATCAACAAACTTTTCTATTTTATCTAACGTTACTACCTCACCCTTATCAATAGATGCTTTCATCGCTGGAGCTCCTTCAGGTTCTACTCCAATTAACTTGGTATTAGGGCTAATCTGTTTAAAATAGCTACCTACACCAGAAGAAAGGCCTCCACCTCCAATAGGCATTACTAAGTAATCTATTTCTTCTTTAGCATCCTCCAATATCTCTAAGCCAACAGTACCTTGACCTTCGATTACTTTTGGATCATCAAAAGGGTGAATAAATACACGTCCTTCGCTTTCACAGCGTTCCATTGCAGCTGCATAAGCATCATCAAAAGTATCTCCTATAAGAACAACTTCTACTTTGTCCTTACCCCACATCCTTACCTGATTTACCTTTTGGTTTGGTGTAGGAGCAGGCATGTAAATCACACCATGAATACCCAATTGTTTACAAGAATAAGCAACACCTTGTGCATGGTTACCAGCACTGGCACATACAATACCTCTCTCTTTCTCTTCTTTAGACAATGAGGAGATTTTGTTGTAAGCACCTCTAAGCTTGTAAGAACGTACAATTTGAAGGTCCTCACGCTTCAACCAGATGTCTGCTTGATATCTTTCGGATAAATTCATGTTTCGCATCAAAGGAGTTCTTGTCACTACATCTTTGAGCTTTCTATGTGCTTTTACAACTGACTCTACACTGGGTAAAGCCACTGCTTCTTTTACTTCTGACATAAGGATTATATTTTACAAAGCATTAGTTAAGACTAATACTTAAAGATTGAAAAAGGGGAAAGCCGAAGCAATCCCCCTTTTCAATGAATATGATTAAAGCCTAAGCTTCTTGTTCTACTTCTTGGTTTTCAGGACGCAATGATCTTACTGCTGCACCTGCTCTCCACATTTCAGACTCACGTAATACACGTAATTCTTCGTCTAACTTCTCACGGTAATCTGGTTGAGAGTTAGTATCGATTGAACGTTGAGCTTCCTCACCAGTTGCTACAGACTCATATAAATCTTCAACTACTGGACGAACTGCATCACGGAATTTATCTTTCCAGTCTAATGCACCTCTTTGAGCAGTTGTAGAACAGTTAGCATACATCCAGTCCATACCGTTCTTAGCAACTAATGGCATTAATGATTGAGTTAACTCCTCAACAGTTTCGTTGAACGCCTCTGATGGAGAGTGACCGTTCTCACGAAGTACGTCATATTGTGCTTCGAATAAACCTTGGATAGCACCCATTAATGAACCACGCTCACCAGTCAAATCAGAGTAAACCTCTTTTTTGAAGTCAGTTGGGAATAAGTAACCAGCACCAACACCAATACCTAAAGCGATAGTTCTGTTGTAAGCGTTACCTGAAGCATCTTGGTAGATTGCATACGAAGAGTTCAAACCACGACCTTCTAAGAACATTGTTCTTAATGAAGTACCTGAACCTTTTGGAGCAACTAAGATTACGTCAATATCTTTTGGAGGTACGATACCTGTACGCTCATGGTAAGTAACACCAAAACCATGAGAGAAATAAAGTGCCTTACCTGGAGTTAATTTCTCTTTCAATTGTGGCCATACTGCAATTTGAGCAGCATCTGAAAGTAAGTAACAAATAATTGTACCTTTCTCAGCAGCTTCACCGATTTCAAAAAGTGTTTCACCTGGTACCCAACCGTCAGCAACAGCTTTATCCCATGAAGCACCACCTTTACGTTGACCAACGATAACGTTTAAACCATTGTCACGCATGTTTTGCGCTTGACCTGGTCCTTGTACACCGTAACCGATAACTGCAATAGTTTCATTTTTAAGTACATCTTGAGCTTTCTCTAATGGAAACTCCTCACGCATTACTACGTTCTCTACTACTCCTCCGAAATTGATCTCTGCCATAATAATTAAAAGTTGTGATTCTTTATTAGTTTGAAAGTTATTTTAAGACCCTATGGATCTATACAATCGCATCCTCTTGTTCAAATTCTGCCAATAATGCACTGATTTCTTGACGTTCCTTTGACAATGCAATTCTTCCTGAACGTCCAAACTGCATCAACCCAAAAGGTTTAAGCGCCTCATATAAAGCGTGAGTATCTTCTTCATGACCTGTCTTTTCGATCACTATGAAGTCAGCTTTAGCGGCTAAAATTCTTGCGTGGTTTTTTCTTACAATTTCCTCTACTGCATCAGAGTTTGTAAGGCTATCCACAGCCACTTTATATAAAGCTATTTCTTGATAGATGGTATCACTATCTTCATACAGATAGCAACGAAGTACATCTATTTGTTTTTCTATTTGTTTTGCTACCTTTTCAGCCTGATCCTTACCAGTGTTAAACACAATAGTGAATCTATGGACATGGTCCACTTCTGATGCTGATGTAGTTAAACTTTCAATATTTAATTTTCTTCTAGTGAAGATGATTGAAATACGGTTCGTTAGACCTACTACGTTTTCTGTAAATATTGATAAGGTAAATCTTTGTTTCTCCTCCATGATCTTATGATTTTACTTCAAACGAACATTTGAAACCGATTCTCCCGTAGGGATCATTGGGAATACATTTGATTCTTTTTCAACAACTACTTCTAGGAAACAAGGCCCTTCAGTAGCTAACCATTGATCCATCTTAGCACTTAAGTCTTCTCTTGATTCAGACTTGTCAGCTTTGATGTAATAAGACTCTGCCATTTTTACAAAATCAGGGTTTACCATCTCTGTAAATGAGTATCTTCTATCGAAGAATAACTCTTGCCATTGTCTTACCATTCCTAAGAAACTGTTATTTAAAACAAGAATCTTCACAGGAATTTTATATTGGAATATTGTTCCCAATTCTTGAACAGTCATTTGGTAACCACCATCACCTGAGATAGATACTACCAAACGATCGGGAGCTCCAACTGCTGCACCCATGGCTGCAGGAAGGGCAAAACCCATTGTTCCCAAACCTCCAGAACTTACAATACTGTCAGTAATTTTAAATTCATAATATCTAGATGCTTCCATTTGGTGCTGTCCTACATCTGTTACAATGATCGCCTCACCTTTTGTTTTATCTGAAAGCATTTTGATTACTTCTGACATTTTTACTTTCTCAGTACTGTCGCCCAAAGCATAGTCTAATACTTCTTTCTTTTCGATATCATCACAAGCATGGAATTCTGCTAACCACTCGTCGTGTTTTGCTTCTTTCACTTTAGGAATCAATCGTTCTAACGCTTCTTTTGCATCAGAAATTAAAGCTACATCCGCTTTCACATTCTTATCAATCTCAGAAGGATCGATTTCAATATGAATCACTTTTGCCTGCTTTGCATATCTACTCAAATCGCCAGTTACACGGTCATCAAAACGCATACCTACAGCGATAAGAACATCACATTCGTTGGTTTTTACATTTGTACCATAGTTACCATGCATACCTAAATATCCTACATAAAGAGGATGGTCGGTTGGTACAGCTGATAAACCTAATAAAGTTGATGCCATTGGAATGCCTGCTTTTTCTGCAAATGCAATCAATTCCTTTTCTGCTTTTGATAACATCACTCCGTGACCTACTAAAATGTATGGCTTTTTGGATTGATTGATCAAAGCAGCTGCAGCATCAATAGCTTCTTCTTTTGCTGTTTGAACAGGTTGATAGCTTCTGATTTTAGTACAAGGTTTGTATTTAAAATCACACTCTTCAAACTGAGCATCCTTAGTGATATCAATTAACACAGGACCTGGTCTTCCACTTTTTGCGATGTAAAATGCTTTCGCAATCGCTTCAGGAATTTCAGATGCTTTTGTTACTTGATAATTCCACTTTGTTACAGGAGTTGAAATACCTACAACATCAGTTTCTTGGAATGCATCTGTACCTAATAAGTGAGATGCTACTTGACCAGTGATTGCTACCATTGGAGTAGAATCGATCATTGCATCCGCTAAACCTGTGATTAAGTTTGTTGCACCAGGACCAGAAGTTGCCATACAAACCCCTACTCTATGATTGACTCGAGCATATCCTTGAGCTGCGTGTGTAGCTCCTTGCTCGTGACGCACAAGAATGTGCTTTAACTTGTCATCATAGTGATAAAGCTTATCATACACAGGCATGATTGCTCCACCCGGGTAACCAAAAATAGTATCTACCCCTTCTTCTACTAAAGCCATTAATAAAGCTTCAGCTCCAGTTACTTTTGGTGTTTTCTGCTTGGCGCCTTGTTCTTGTGTGAACTCTTTTGTCGCTGTACTCATTATTGAAACAATTTTTCGTACTACTTCTTAATCACTGATTAAAATTCATCAGTTACACATCCTTCAGATGCAGAAGAAACTGTTTTTATATACTTATAAAGGATTCCTTTCTTGAATTTTGGCTCTGGAGCAACCCATTTTGCTCTTCTTTCTGCCAATTCCTCGTCAGATAAATCTACTTCGATTTTGTTTGTTACCGCATCGATAGTAATCATATCACCATCTTTAAGAAGTGCGATATTACCACCTACTGCAGCTTCTGGAGTAATGTGCCCTACAACAAAACCGTGTGTACCACCTGAGAATCTACCATCTGTAATTAGGGCTACTTCTTTACCAAGACCTGCACCCATAATTGCTGATGTAGGTTTCAGCATCTCTGGCATACCAGGACCGCCTTTTGGTCCTTCATAACGGATTACAACTACATCACCTTTCTCTACTTCTCCGTTTGAGATACCATCGATAACTGCAAACTCGTTATCAAATACCTTCGCAGGACCAACAAACTTCTCACCTTCTTTACCAGTGATTTTTGCTACAGAACCTTCAGTTGCAAGGTTACCATATAAAATTTGTAAGTGACCTGTTTTCTTAATAGGATTATCTTGAGGTCTCATTAAGTCTTGTTCTGAACCTAGAGGATCAACATCTGCTAAGTTTTCAGCAATTGTTTTACCTGTTACAGTCATACAAGAACCATCTAATAACCCCCAGTTAAGAAGAGTTTTCATTACTGCTGGGATACCGCCCACTGCAAACACATCTTCCATTAGGTATTTACCTGAAGGCTTAAGATCTGCAAAGAATGGTACCTTATCTGAAACTCTTTGAATATCATCTAAAGTTAATTCGATGTCTGCAGCTTTAGCAATTGCCAACATGTGTAATGTAGCATTTGTAGAACCACCTAATGCCATAATTACTGCTAATGCATTTTCGAAAGATGCTTTAGTTAAGATGTCAGAAGGTTTTAAGTCTAGTTCTAATAAGTTACGAATAGCAGGTCCTAACTTCTGGCATTCATCTTTCTTATTAGTACTTACTGCAGGGTTAGATGAAGAATATGGTAAACTCATACCCATTGCTTCAATAGCTGAAGCCATTGTATTTGCTGTGTACATACCACCACAAGCACCAGCTCCTGGAATAGCATTTTTAATTACACCTTTATAATCTTCATCTGAAATTGTACCAGCGATTTTTTCACCTAGAGCTTCAAAAGCAGATACAATGTTTAATTTTTTCTTTTTCCAGCAACCTGATGCAATAGTACCACCATACAACATGATAGTTGGACGGTTAATACGACACATTGCCATCATAGCACCTGGCATATTTTTATCACAACCTACAACAGTAATTAATCCATCGTAGAATTGTCCGTTTGTAACTGTTTCAACAGAGTCAGCAATAATATCTCTTGAAGGAAGAGAGTAACGCATTCCAATTGTACCGTTAGTAATACCATCACTTACGCCAATTGTATTAAATACTAACCCCACCATATTTGCTTTTTGAACACCAACTTTAACTTCTGCAGCTAAACCGTTCAAGTGCATATTACATGTATTTCCCTCATAACCAGTACTAGCAATACCGATTTGAGGCTTATCCATATCCTCTTCAGTTAAACCAATACCGTATAACATGGCCTGTGCTGCAGGCTGTGTATCATCTTGAGTAATAGTGCGGCTGTGCTTATTTAACATCTCTGCCATAATTCCTGATTATTGTTTGTCTGTTATAATTCCGTAATTAGATAATTGAGTAATTGTCATACTCACTCTGTGTAACGAACTGTCTGTACTTTTCAAACACTTCACAACCGATAGTATTTTCCCAATCTTTATTCATTGGTTTTTTATCAATACTATTAATTCCTGTGATTTGTGCAGCAGTTCCGGTGAAGAAAGCTCCATCAATATCATTAAGATCTTCTGGTTTGTATTGTCCTTCTACTACTTCAACTCCTAAAGATTTTGCAATATCAAATACTACATTTCTTGTAATACCTGGATAAATGTGTCCTCTTTGAGAAGTATAAAGTTTTCCACCTTTTTCAAAAAAGAAGTTAGCACCTGTACCTTCAGAGATGAAACCATCTACATCCAATAATAACGCATCATCAAAACCTCTTTCTTTTGCTTCTGCGATAGAAACAATTGAATTAATGTAGTGACCTGAAATTTTAGCTTCTACATTAAATGAATATGGACTAGGACGAGTATATGCTGAGATAGTGATATCCAACAAGTCTTTTCCTAAGAATTTATCCCAACGGAAAGCAGCAATGAATAAGTTATGCTTTTTAGTTGGTGTTAAATCCATATTCTCATCAGCATAAACTAATGGACGGATATAAGCATCAGTAAAGCCATTTTCTTCAAGTAGTTGATAAGACACTCCAACGAGCTCATCCACATTATAGTCAATATCGAGGTGCATTGTTTTTGCTGCTTCGATAAAACGAGTAATATGTTCTTTTGCTTTGAAGATATGTGGACCAAGAGCTGTATCATAAGCTCTCATGGCATCAAAAACACCATTCCCATAGTGCAAAGACTGAGAAAATAAATCTGCCTTTGCCTCTTCAGCCTTGATAAATTCTCCGTTATGGAAAATTACTGTGTCTTTATCATAATATTTCATTCGCATGAAGAGTTTAAAACTTTACTAATTCCGACTATTATAAATGCTGATAATAAAAAAACCACTGTCAAGATAGTTTTACTTTGACAATGGCCTCTATATATTTTCTAAAACAAAATACGATCCTGGACCATTATCTCTCCTTAATCAGGACGACAATCGTAATATTAATAATAACTAGGACGATATTTTGCGTTTTATTCAACATTTTCAATCATTGTTTGATTCAAATATAAAGATCTTATTTTTTTATTTGCAAATAATCAAATTAGGAATCGCTCCGTTTTTATAAATAATTACGAAGTCTAAGGGTATTTTATCATATTTTTTACACTACAAATACTGATATACAGCATTTTAAACAAAAAATAAATATCATTCCTAAGCTTAATATTAAAGATCTTATATTTGTAGGTGTATTAGAAAAACTATAAAAATGATTCAAAAAGTCGGTAGTATCGTTAGAGATAAACTATTCCCGAGTCTAACTTGGAAGAAAGAGCAAACAGATCAGCCTACAATCTATCTTACATTTGATGATGGACCGATTCCAGAGATCACACCTTGGGTGCTTGAACAACTTTCTAATTACAATGCTAAGGCCACATTTTTCTGTGTGGGTGATAATATTAGGAAACACCCTGAAATATATCAGAAAGTATTAAGTGAAGGACATACCGTTGGCAATCATACTTTCAATCATTTACAATATTGGAAAAATGGTCTAACTAAATATTTAGAAAATATTGAGGAGTGCCAAAAATGGCTAGAAAGTAACACCTTATTTAAAGGTCAATCACAAAAGAATCTTTTTAGACCTCCACATGGTCAAGTTGGAAAAAAGATGATTCGAGAAATTCTACCCAACTATGAGATGATCATGTGGCATGTGTTAACTCGAGACTATAATAAAAACTTCAAAAAAGAGAAATGTTTGTCTACTGCAATCAAGCTAACTGAAGACGGTTCGATTGTAGTTTTTCATGATAGTATTAAAGCAGAAAAGAATCTCAAGTATGTTTTACCTCGATTTTTAGCTCATTTTTCTAAAAAAGGTTATCATTTTGCCTCACTTTAAATAAAGAGAATATATTTTTTAAAGTAGATGGTGAAAAAAACTATATTTGTGTTTACTAAGAATTTAAGAAGGATACGCAATGGGTAAGATCATAGCAGTAGCTAATCAAAAAGGCGGTGTTGGTAAAACCACAACAGCAGTTAATCTAGCAGCAAGTTTTGCTGCCATGGAATTTAATGCATTATTGGTAGACGCCGATCCACAAGCAAACTCTACTTCAGGATTAAACCTTGATCCTAAAGAAGAAAGAAAAAGTATTTATAACTGCATGGTGGAAGACATCAATGTAGAAGATATAATTGTTAACTCTGAGTTTGATTATTTAGACATTATCCCTTCACATATCGATTTGGTAGGTGCGGAGATTGAAATGATTGATATTGAAGACAGAGAGAACAGAATGCTAAGAGCTTTAGAGCAAATTAAAGATAAATATGACTTTATCATTATTGACTGTTCGCCATCTCTTAACCTTATTACAGTAAATGCCCTTACAGCTGCAGACTCTGTTATTGTTCCTGTACAATGTGAGTTTTATGCACTTGAAGGCTTAGACAAATTACTTAATACTATTAAGCTGATTCAATCTCGTTTGAATCCTAATTTATTAATAGAAGGAATTTTAATGACCATGTATGATACTCGTTTAAGATTATCCAATCAGGTTATTGAAGAAGTGAAAAAGCACTTAGGTGACTTGGTGTTTGATGTTATTATTCCTAGAAATATTAAATTAAGTGAGGCACCTAGTTTTGGTGTTCCTGTAATTGCACACGATGCTGTTAGTAAAGGAGCTGTTTGCTATTTGAATTTGGCTCAGGAAATCCTTTCAAAAAACAAGATCGAAGTAAAAGCTTAAATAACCCCAAAATGATCCTGAAATAGTACAGCGATTATTTACACAATTTGATTAACTTATTGATTCGGCTGAATTATTATGCCTGATAAACCAGAAAAGAAAACATTAAAAAGAAGAAATGCATTGGGCAAAGGACTTGGTGCATTACTTGGAGATTCAAACAAAGCAGAATCTACTTCCTCTTCAACATCAGAAAAGGAAACAGAAGCTGTATCTGTAAATATAGTTGAGAAACTAGATGAAATTGCTGTTGAGCATATAGATAGAAACCCATTTCAGCCAAGGCTTGAATTTCAAGATGAGGCATTAAGAGAACTTGCCGATTCTATTCGAGTTCAAGGCATAATTCAACCTATCACAGTAAGAAAATTAACGGAAAATCAATATCAGATTATTTCCGGTGAAAGACGTTGGAGAGCTTCAAAAATGGCAGGACTGGAAAAGATCCCTGCTTATGTAAGAGGTGCCAATGATACACAAATGCTAGAAATGGCATTGATTGAAAATATTCAGCGAGAGGATTTAAACCCTATTGAAGTTGCGATTTCCTACCAACGACTTATCGCTGAATGTGATCTAAAGCAAGAAGAACTTGGCGACAGAGTAGGCAAGAAAAGATCTACAGTAGCCAACTACTTACGTTTATTAAAGTTGCCACCAGAAATTCAGTCTGGTTTAAGAAAAGGCACTATTAGTATGGGGCATGCTAGAGCATTAGTAAATGTAAATAGTATAGAAGTGCAATTGGCACTTTTTGATATGATCGTAAAAAATGAGCTTTCTGTAAGAAAAACTGAAAACCTAGTACGTGATGTCATTCAAGGTAAAGATCTTGTAAATAATAAGACAGCTCAGAAGAATCAACCTTTAGACTTTGAGTTTAGTCGATTACAAAGAGACTTATCTACACATTTTGGAACACAAATTAAAATCAAAAACTCATCAGAAGGTAAAGGCGAAATTAAAATTCCATACCAATCTGTTGAAGACCTTAACCGTATTTTAGACATTCTAAAAACTCACTGATGTCGAGCAATCGCACTTATTATATTATTCTATCATTATTTAGTCTATTCTTTTTAACTATTAACTCCTCTTATTCTCAAACTGTTACCGATTCAACAACAGTAGAAGAGAAAGAGTTAACTGCGGAAGAAAAAAGAGAATTAAATCAAAAATCAATTGATTCCTTGACCTCTATTAAACAGGTTCCGAATCATATTGATCCAAATGAGAGGAAGCGAAAGAAAAAGACTCAGTACAAATCTCTGACCGAGCCTACGAAAGCATCGTTTTATACGATTGTAATTCCTGGACTCGGTCAGATTTATAACGACAAAGCCTGGAAAATCCCTATCTTATATGGTGGTTTTGCTGTCTTTGGATACTTTATTAAGTTCAACCATACCAACTATATACAGAGTAGTCATTGGTTGGCTTACAAATCGGATGCTGATCCGACAAACGACGATCTTATTCCAGAAGAATATAGAGGTCTTTCGGAAGACAACTTAAGCTCAAGAAGGGATCGTTTTCGTAGGGATAGAGACTTCATGATTATTGTAGCATGTGGTTGGTACCTACTTGGAGCATTAGATGCTGCTGTAGATCAACACATGAGATACTATGATGTAAGTGAAGATTTATCACTTAAAATTGCTCCTTCTGCTATTCAAGATCCTTACAGTGGACTTCCTGCATTGGGCGCAAGGTTAACATTACAATTGAACACTAAATAATAAAACAAATGAATTTTTTATTAATCGGCTACGGTAAAATGGGTAAAACCATTGAGGGTATATTACAAGAAAGAGGTCATCGTGTAGTAATGGTTATCGATATGGATAATCGTGCTGATTTAGAGACATTAGATCCTGCAACTGTAGATGTAGCGATTGAATTTACTCAACCTAGCTCTGCATATGGCAATATTAAAACTTGTCTTGATAAAGGAATCCGTGTAGTCTCTGGTACTACAGGCTGGTTAGATAAAAAAGATGAAATTGAATTAACGACTAAAAATAATAAGACAGCATTTTTCTATGCTTCAAATTATAGTTTAGGCGTAAATATCTTCTTTGCTTTAAATAAAAAATTAGCAAAAATGATGTCTGCATTCAATAAAGAATATAAATCTTCAATGGTAGAAATTCACCATACGCAAAAGTTAGATGCTCCTTCTGGAACAGCAATTACTCTAGCTGAAGGTGTAATTGAAAACTTTGCAGGAGTAGACAAGTGGACATTAAAAGGTGAAGACGCTGCTGTTGACAATGGTATTGAGATTGAAGCGGTTCGTGAACCAGAGGTACCAGGTACCCATGAAGTAACTTACGAATCTGAGATCGATCGTATCGATATTAAGCATACTGCTCATTCAAGAAAAGGTTTTGCTTTAGGAGCTGTTTTAGCTGGAGAATGGTTACACCAAAAAGAAGGTATTTTCGGAATGGAAGATATGCTTGACTTATAATAAAGGGATAATGAGTAAAAAAGAAACTAAGAAAGGATTTTTAAAAGAATGGGGAGATGCACTACTTTTTGCTGTAGTTGCTGCCACATTTATTCGTTGGGTTGCTTTTGAAGCGTTTACGATCCCTACTTCATCAATGGAGAAGTCTCTTTACATTGGTGATTACTTATTTGTAAGTAAGTTACATTATGGACCAAGAACGCCAAAAACTCCTCTTCAAGTACCTTTAACACATCAAAAAATCTGGGGAACTGACATTAATTCATTTTCTGATTTAATTCAATTGCCTCAATTTAGATTACCTGGATTTAGTTCAGTACAAAACAATGATGTAGTTGTATTCAACTACCCTGCTGAAGAAAATGATTATCCATCAGACTTAAAAACCAATTATATCAAAAGATGTATTGGTATTGCTGGTGATGATATTCAAATCAAAGACCAAGTGGTTTCTATCAATGGTCAGGTTGTAGACTACCCTGAGTATATCAAACTACAAACTGATTATACGGTAAAAACAAAACAACCGCTAGGTCTTAAGTTTTTAGAGGACAACAACCTTTATTACAACATCGACAATATAGCTAGGTTCCCTACTCTTCAGAACGAGGCAGCATTAAGAGAATATATGATTCGTCAAGGTGCTACCAACTTCTATGGTAACTTGACTAAATCTAAAGATGGTATTTATACATATCATCACTTGAACTTAACAGATGAACAAGTGGCTGCTCTTAAAGCCTCTGAACTTGTTGTAGCTGTTGAAAAAATGATTGACAATTCACGTTTCAGAATCTTTGGTAATGCTGTAAACGAATGGACAACTGATAACTTTGGTCCATTACATATTCCAAAAGAAGGAGAAACGGTGAGCATTAATGAAAGTAACTGGCCTTATTACAAGGATATCATCCAAAAATATGAGGAAAATGAAAACCCTCAATTTAAAGATGGTAAACTTTATATTGGTGGTCAGGTTCAAGAAAGCTATACCATCCAACAAGATTACTATTTTATGATGGGTGATAACAGACACAACTCACTGGATTCTAGATTCTGGGGTTTTGTTCCTGAAGATCATATTATTGGTAAAGCTGTGATGGTTTGGATGTCAAACGATCCAAATCCTCAAACTGGAAGCATCCGTTGGAACAGATTATTACACATCATTGATAGTGACTTCCAACTTCCTGTAGCAGTGAAGTTTATTATCGGAGCTTTATTCTTTGGAATGATTATCTTCTTCTCAATCAGAGATAATAGAAAGAAAAACAACAACCTATAAGGTAATACTTTATACTTACGCCGAAGCTATTAGAAGAATAGCTTCGGCTTTTTTACACAACAACCATCATATATAACCAACAATATTTGAAATGAAAAAATACTTTCACATTCTCCTATTTGCATGTGTGATCGTACCTTCATCGGTATTTGCACATGAAGGGATGTGGCTACCGTCACTCCTACAACAACTTAACGAGGAAGACATGAAAGCTAATGGCTTTAAATTGTCTGCTGAAGATATCTACTCTGTAAACAAGTCCAGTATGAAAGATGCTGTGGTTTGGTTTGGTAGAGGTTGTACAGGCGAAGTAGTCTCAGATCAAGGCCTAATTTTAACCAACCATCACTGTGGTTATGGACAAATCCAATCGCATTCCACTGTAAAAGATGATTTACTTACAAATGGTTTCGCTGCTCAATCTTTTGGAGAAGAGCTTCCTAACTCTGGGTTAACAGTTTCTTTTGTAGTTCGAATTGATGACGTAACATCTAAAGTTCTTGCAGGAGTTAAAGACGGAATGCCAGAAGACAAACGTCAAGGAATTATAGACGAAAACATTAAAAAAGTAGGTGATGCAGCTGTAAAAGGAACACATTACAATTACATCATCAAGCCTTTCTTTTATGGCAACGAGTACTACATGTTTACAATGGAAACTTTCAAAGATATCCGTTTAGTGTTTGCTCCTCCATCTTCAATTGGTAAGTTTGGTGGTGATACCGACAACTGGGTATGGCCACGTCATACAGGTGACTTCTCTATCTTTAGAATCTATGCTGATAAAGATGGTAAACCTGCAGAATATTCAAAGGATAACGTACCATACAAACCTAAATACCATTTCCCAATTTCATTGAATGGTGTTAAACCTGACGACTTTACTATGGTTTATGGTTTCCCTGGAAGAACGCAACAGTACTTACCATCGGAAGGCGTTTCTTATGTAGTGAATACTTCTAATCCTATTAAAATCGCGATGCGTGAAAAAACTATCGAGATTTTAGATAAAAACATGGCTGCTAGTGACGAAGTAAGAATCAAGTATTCTGCTAAAAAAGCAAGAGTAGCTAATGCTTATAAAAAATGGATTGGTGAAAGTAAAGGACTAAAACGTCTTGATGCCATCAATAAGAAAGAAGAACAAGAAAAAATGTTCGAAGAAGCAGTTAAAAATAAGCCAGAATATGCTTCTTTATTAGAAAGCTTCAAGAAAGAATTTGCTGAGGTTGAAAAATACCAACTTGCCAGAGACCTATACATTGAAGAAATGTATTATGGCCCAGAAGTTTTACGCTTTGCTCTAGGTTTTAGTGAACTGAAATCTTTACAAGCAGGTAGCCCTGAAATGACAAAAACAATTGCTGCATTAAAGAATAAAGCAAAAGGTTTTTATAAAAACTATGATAAAGCAACGGATCAAGAAATATTTGTTTCTGCTTCTACACTTTACTCTGGAGCAATCGATGCCAGTTTCTTACCAGATGAATTCTTAAAAGCTAAAGAAAAAGGGTCATTTGATAAACTAGCTGGATCTATTTATAAGAAGAGTATTTTCGCTAATCAAGAGAAATTAATGACACTATTAGATGGTTCTGAAGCTTCTATCTATGCTAAAATTAAAAAAGACCCTGCTTTTGTTTTAGCAAAAGAGATTTATGACATCTATGCGACTCAAATTGTTCCTGATTACCGTAGATTGACAGAAGAGATTGACTTATCTATGCGTACATATGTAAAAGCATTAAGAGAAGTTTTCCCTAATAGAGAATACGTTGCTAACAACAAAGGAGCCAGCAAAAAATATTGGTCGGATGCCAATTCTACTCTTAGAGTTACATATGGCAAGATCGAAGGCTCTGAACCTCGTGATGGTGTAGAATTTAAATATTACACTACTCTAGAAGGTGTTATGGAAAAAAGGTTAACTGATGTACCAATGACACATGAGTTCTATGTTCCTCAAAAGCTTATGGATCTTTACAAATCAAAAGACTATGGGCAGTATGGAGAAGATGGAAAAATGATCGTTTGTATTACAGGTTCGAACCATACTACTGGCGGCAACTCTGGTTCTCCAGTAATTAATGCGGAAGGACAACTCATCGGTATCAACTTTGATAGAACTTGGGAATCTACAATGTCAGACTTAATGTTTGACCCAGTGAAATGTAGAAACATTATTGTTGATATCCGCTATGTTTTATTTGTTGTGGATAAATTTGGTAACTGCCCTCGTTTAATTGAAGAAATGACATTAGTGAAACAGTAATCTAATTTTCATTTATAAAAAAGCCTTGATCGTTAATGTTACGATCAAGGCTTTTTTCTTTTATTCTAAATTTAATCTTTCTGTCAATTCTTCAATTGCTTCTTCTTCATCATCACAAACTCCATCAGAAGCTTCAGCAAACAAATGAAGGATATCCAAGATATCTTCTTTTTCATCATCGTTTTCCTCCAGATAACTATGTAAAGTATCCAAAAATGGTTCTTTCCACTTATCTAGAGATTTCACTAAGTATTCAAGCTCCTGAAAATATGTTTTTTGGAGACTATCCAACTCAGGTTTTGTTAAAGAGCTTTTGTAAGCATCAGCCATAAATTTTGACAAATACTTTACAAAGACCCATTCTTCTTCATCGACTACCCCATCAGAGGCAACAATCAATAAACATGGGAAATAAGTAAATAGTGTCTGAAAATGTTCTCTTGAAATGTCAACATTATTAGTAGCTATATATTGTGCGTAGAGCTCTTCTGTTTTTTTGTGTGCACTCATAGTTATTTCAAAATAGTTTTCAATGTCAGTTAATGTGTGAGAAAATTGTTAGGGTGTTCAAAACTATAATAGTAATTTTGCCTTTCAAAGCAAAGTTAAATAGAATGAGCGGAACAATCCTAGCTATAGAATCATCTTGTGATGAAACATCAGCATCAGTAGTCAAAAATGGTACTGTACTTAGTAATATAGTATCTACACAAGAAGTACACCAAAAATATGGTGGTGTAGTTCCTGAATTGGCTTCTAGAGCACATCAAAAAAATATTCTTCCTGTTGTCAGTGCTGCTTTAGATGATGCAGGTGTTGAGAAAAAGGACCTTGATGCTGTTGCTTTTACTAAAGGACCTGGTCTTCTTGGAGCATTACTGGTAGGTACTTCATTTGCTAAAGGTATGGCTATGGCACTTGATATTCCATTGATTGGAGTAAACCATATGCAAGCACACATTCTTGCTCATTTTATTGATGATCCAAAACCGAACTTCCCATTTTTATGTTTAACAGTGAGTGGAGGCCATACTCAATTGGTTGTAGTTCACTCTCCTCTAAATATGGAAATTGTAGGTGAAACAATAGATGATGCTGTTGGTGAGGCTTTTGATAAAACAGCCAAAATCATGGGATTAGATTATCCTGGTGGTCCATTGATTGATAAATATGCGAAAGAGGGTGACCCGCTAAAATATGAATTCCCTAATGTAAATATTCCAGAGTATAATTTCTCTTTCAGTGGAATTAAAACGGCATTCTTGAACTTCCTTAGAAAGGAATCTCAGAAGGATGAAAACTTTGTGAAAGATAATATGGCAGATCTCTGTGCTAGTATTCAATACACTCTTATTAAAATTCTTATGAAGAAATTGATTAAAGCTTCTAAGGATTTAAATATTAAAGAAATTGGTATTGCCGGTGGTGTTTCTGCAAATTCATCACTAAGAAATACTATATTAGAGGAAGGAAAAAAGAGAGGGTGGAATGTTTTTATCCCTGAATTTGAACATTGTACTGATAATGCTGCTATGATTGCTATGGCTGCCCACTATCAATACGAAGGAAAAGATTTCGAAGCTTTAAATACATCTCCTAATCCTCGATTAAAATTTACAGGATCAGAAAAGTAAGAACTAATGAGCATTTTTATTGTCCTATTTTCATTTGCTATAGCGATTGGTCTAGGCTCTTATTTAAGTATTAATGCAAAAAAGAATAAATTAAATTCTCCAGACCACACTTCGACACCTGAACTAAACGACGCCAACGTTATTAGTTTAGCAAGCCAATATGAGGACGGGATAAGTGTTGCGGCACTCTGCCTTAAAACCAAATCTTCTGCAAAAGCAGCAAAGAAAAAATTGGAAGAACTGAGATCTGAGGGCATTTTACATTTGTCTATTGGAGAAAATGGAACTGAAAAATATATGATCAGTGATACCTCTTTGCTTGATAAAAAGTAAATGTAATACGATACATCTTCACTGATTTTAAAATTGCCTTTTGATTACATATCAAAAGGCTTTTTTGTTTATAAATGCTTTTACATATTTGTAGTATGGAATCACTACTAGCATACATAAACTGGGATGTCAATCCTGAGATCCTCCCAGGTATTTTACCTGTGAGATGGTATGGTTTACTTTTCTCACTAGGATTTTTCATTGGCACATGGATTATGGCCAAAATTTTTGTTAGAGAAAATAGACCTGAGTCTGATGCAGACGCAATTTTAATTTACATGGTAGCCGCTACAATAATCGGAGCAAGACTTGGCCATGTATTTTTCTATCAACCTGATTATTATTTAACCCACCCTATAGAAATTATTCAAATCTGGAAAGGTGGTTTAGCCAGTCATGGTGGTGCGATTGGTATTATCGTCGCATTGTATTTTTATGCTAAAAACCGACCTGATCAACCTTGGTTATGGATACTGGATAGAATTGTAATTCCAGTAGCATTAGCGGGTTGTTTTATTCGTTTTGGTAACCTGATGAACTCTGAGATTATCGGTAAAGCAACGGATGTACCTTGGGCATTTATCTTTGAAAGAGCATATGTTGAAGATCCTATGACTCCACGTCATCCAGCACAATTGTACGAATCTTTAACTTACTTATGTATCTTCTTTATTTTAGGTGCAATCTATAAAAAAGAAGGTCCTAAATTACCGCAAGGAAGGTTATTCGGTTTATTCCTAGTACTTGTCTTCGGTATGCGATTTGTTTGGGAATTCTTTAAAGAAAACCAAGTTGCTTTTGAAGCAAATATGGAATTAAACATGGGACAATGGTTGAGTATTCCTGCTGTATTAGCTGGTTTATTCTTTATCTGGAGATCAACAACTCCTGCCGCTGCTCCTCCTCCATATCCAGAGGTTAATCCTAATGAAGGAAAAAAGAAATAAATAAAAAACTCCACTGAATGTATTTTCAGTGGAGTTTTTTATTTGATCCAATACTTCAATTATCTAGACTCTTCTAGTTTATATTCTTGTAAAGCTGAAGCTAAAAAATCTCTATGCTTATTTACTTCATCTGCATAAGCAGGATCCTTCACAATATTTTTATTTTCTTGAGGATCTTTGATTAAATCATACATCATTTCAGCAATCACTTCTCCTTGTTTGTTTTTGAATAATGTATATCTAAAACCTTTAGTTCTAATAGAATCACCTTGTTTCCATCTACTCAAAGTATAGTCTTTAACTGATGCCTTAGGATTCTTTAAAATTGGTAATAAAGATTGCCCTTGTAATTGTTGAGGTTGGCTAATATCTGCCAATTCACATAACGTAGGGAAGATATCTACAATCTCTGCAAAGCCTTCTACTTTTGCCTTCTTTGTTTTTTTAGAAGACTGTGGCTTGATAATTAATGGAACGTTCAACGCTATATCAAATGTTGAGTGTTTTGCCCAGAAGGTATGTTCACCCAATTGCCATCCATGGTCACCCCAGAGTACAATGATTGTATTGTCGTACAAACCTTGCTCCTTAAGTTCTTGAATAAGTTCACCTAAAAGGTAATCTGAGAAACTTACAGAAGCATAATATCCATGTTTTAGCTTTCTAGCCATTTCATCACTCACGTTTCCTTTACGCGGTACTGTTCTGTACGCTCTAAGTTCACCCCATGTCGTTTTTGCGATGTTAGGCATTCCTTCTGGCAAGAATGGATTTTCTGCCATGGCTATTTCCTCTTCATTATATAAATCCCAAAAACGTTTTGGAGCAACGAAAGGCAAGTGAGGTCTAGCTAAACCAACTGCCATAAAAAAAGGCTGATCTTTTTTCTTGAACTCTTTAAGTTTCTTTTTTGCTAGATCAACAGTTCTACCATCCAAAAAGTCGGTATCCTTACTGTTCTCTACGATTTCATAAGGTAATGACTTCTTATAAGGTTTCTGTGGATTTTCCTTATCAGCTACTAAAGCTGGGTCATGCCACTCAAACATATCCTCTGCAGGATGAAATTCAGTCCAAGAACGTTCAACAGCATCTTTCTTACCATGAATTACTTTACCTGCAGAAAAAGTGTAATAACCGTTTTCTTTAAAGTGTTGACCAATGGTAACGGCATTAGGATAATCCTTATCAATTTTAGCTCCTGCATCTACAAATCGAGTTACAGTAGGTCTTACGCCTGTATGCATAGAAGCTCTTGATGCTCCACAAACTGGCACTTGACAAAACGCATTATAAAATGTTGTCGCATGCTTACTTAATGCATCTATGGATGGTGTTTGAATTATTTTATTATCATAACACCCCAACTCAGGTCGAAGATCATCGACTGTAATTAATAAAACATTCGGCTTCTCTTGAGAGAAGGTGATAGTAGGTAGCAACATTGCTCCTACTATCAAACTTTTAATTTTTTTATACATAACTAACTAGCAGCTTTAACTTCAGCAGTCCAATTCTTAATCATTTTCATCAACTCAGCATTTTTAGGATCGTTGGCATTGAAAATATTATTTGCCTCATATGGATCCTTGCTTAAGTCGTATAACTCATAACGCTCTTCTTTATAGAAGTACATCATTTTAAGGTCACCGTCTCTTGCTACAGTTACATGAATATCGCCTGTAGAGTTTGGCCTTGCTCTTGAAGAGTGCCAGAACAATACTCGGTCTTTAGATCTACCTTTTTCGATATTAGTTTTAATACTCATACCATCAAGGTGTTCGCTTGGGTATAAGTTCAAATCACATAAGTCTAATAAAGTTGGGTATAAATCTGTATTTGTAGTCACCTGATCAATCACTTTATGTCTAGAAATCTTTGCTCCTGAGAAGATCAAAGGAACTTTTGTTCCACCTTCATAAGAGTGGCCTTTACCTGCTCTTAATGGTAAATTAGAAGTAGCTAAATCTCTATTACTTGTTAAACCTCTATTGGATAAACCACCATGATCAGAAGTAAATACAATGATCGTATTATCATAGATACCTTGCTCTTTTAAGGTTTTAACGATTCTTCCTAAGCTCTCATCCACAGACTCTACCATGGCAGCATATACAGGATTATTTTGATGCATTTTCATCTGTCCATCTTTCTGAGTGTACTCAGGACCTTCAAATGTCATTCCTTCCAATTTCGTCTTGTATTTCTTAATCATTTCTTTCTTTGCTTGGAAAGGAGTGTGTACTCCATAGTGACTTAAAATTGCAAAGAATGGCTTTTTATCATGATTAGCAGTAATAAAATCAATTGTTTCATCTGTAAGACGGTCAGTTAAATACTCTCCTTCTTCACCTTCATCCAATCCAATGATTGTTCCATGGCCTTTCTTGTTGATCTTTTTAGGGTTCTTTGAAGTGTTATATGGAAAGAAATAAGATTTAGGAGCTCCAGCTGCACAACCTGCGATATTGATATCATACCCTTTATTATGTGGCCACTCATCTTCCTCATGACCTAAATGCCATTTACCAGCAAAGAAAGTATGGTACCCTTGATCTTTGAATGCTTGACCAATTGTCTTTTCATTATCATAAAACTTTTTCCCTTTGATGGTATTCTCATTTTTTGCTGGAATACCTGCTCTTGCCGGATAACGACCCGTCTGTAAAGCATATCTTGATGGCAAACATCTAGGGTGAGCTACATAAGCATTCGTAAAGTCTACTCCTTCTTCTGCTAAGGCATCAATGTTAGGAGTCTCATAAAAATCAGCATCATGATGTGAAATATCAAAGTATCCCAAATCATCTACTAAAAATATCAATACATTTTTTTTGTCCTGAGCTATTACACTGCTAGCACAGAATAAAAATAAACTAAATAATAAGTTCAAATATCTCATGATTAATATAATTGATGTTGTTAATCTTATTTTAATTTGAAGGTATTCTTACTGCATTGACGTCTTTCTGCCAAGCTAGAATTTTCTCCTTCAATCGTTTCGCTACCTTGTGATCTTCGTGGTAGACATTATTCTCTTCATAAGGATCTTCATCTACTTGATACATTTCGAATCTTTCCTCATCATAGAAATAAAACAACTTGTAGTTATCTTCTCTCACTACAGTACAATTAGTATCTCCCGTAGACCTAGGTCTCGCCATTGGAGAATGCCAATAAATTGTCCTTTTTATCTTCTTATTTTTTGTGATCGCTTTTTTGATACTCACCCCATCTTTGTGTTGAGAAGGAATCAATGGCAAATCACAAAGATCAAGAAGTGTAGGATAAAGGTCTGTATTTGTTGTCAATTGCTCCGACTTTTGTGATGCATTCGGAACATTACCTGCGATAATTAAAGGTACTTTAGTTCCACCTTCATAATTATGTCCTTTTCCGGCTCTTAAAGGTAAATTCGAAGTAGCGATTTTCCTTTTGTTACCTACACCTCTGTTCGATAAACCTCCATGATCTGAAGTAAAGACAATAATTGTGTTATCATATAAGTTCCTATCTTTCAATGCTTTCACAATAGCACCTAAACTTTCATCTACAGATTCTATCATTGCAGCATAAACTGGATCATTTTGATGTTGCTTTGTTTCTCCATCTTTATGAATAAACTCAGGTCCTTCGAAAGACATTCCCTTAAGTTTCTTTTTATACTTCTGAACTAGCTGTTCTTTCGCTTCTAATGGAGTATGTACACCATAATGGCACAGCATCAAGAAAAAAGGATCTTTGTGTTCTCCATTAATGTATTGAACTGTTTCTTTTGTCAAGCGATCAGTTAAATACTCTCCTTCATTTCCTTCTTCCAAACCTACAATCACCTTATGATTTCCTGATCTCTTTGGATCTTTTGGGGTGTTGTAAGGATAAAAATACGATTTTGGTGCTCCTGCACTACAACCTGCTATATTAACATCATACCCTCTATTGTTGGGCCATGTTTCTGGTAGTTTACCCAGATGCCATTTTCCAGCAAAGAATGTAGTGTAGCCATTGTTTTTAAATGCTTGACCAATTGTTATTTCGTTATCCGATAAGTTACATTCATCTTTCCCTTGGAAACCCGGAACACCTACTCTTGCAGGATATTTACCCGTCTGTAATCCGTATCTTGAAGGAACACATCTAGGATGTGAAACATAAGCATTAGAAAAATCTACACCTTCTTTAGCTAATGCATCAATATTTGGCGTTTCATAAAACTTGGAGCCATGAAGGCTAATATCATAAAATCCCAAATCGTCTACTACAAAGACAACTACATTTTTCTTCTGAGCAAAAACAGAAGATAAAATAGTAAAGCTGAATATAAAAAGTAATAATGTTCTCATCACTTATTGTCTTATTGGATAAATAGCATCAGACGGAATCTCTACTTTAAAATTCTCTTTTAAGTAGTTCTGCTCCACTAAGAAATCATCTGTTGCTTGTAGTGTATCATAATACCATCTACTCACCGTTCCTGCTGGGTATCCTTGTTTTTTCCCATATCCTTTATTGAAAAAAGAGTGTTCTGCACCAGTGTAAACTATCATTTTTATATCTACACCTGCTTCTTGTGCTCTCTTCTCAAAATCTCTTGCGATATCTAATGGTATAACCTTATCTAAGTCCCCTAACTGTACTAAAGTGGAAGGAAAAGCATTACTCATATTTGGTCTTGGACTAAATGTTTCCCATTTAATACCTTTTGCGGATAGTTCTTTTTCTACTAAACGGAATCCATAACCCTTATCACTTACATCCAATACTGGATTAAAAAGCAATAGTAAATTCGGTTGGTAATCTTTTTTCGTAATGGAAGTACTCAATGGATCAATAAATGCAGTACTTGCTGCTAGATGTCCCCCTGCTGAACCGCCTCCAATAGCGATCATATTTTTCTTAATTCCGTATTTCTTTGCATTTTTTCTTACAAAAGCTACTGCTTCTTGTGCATCTTCGACAGCTTCGTAGATTGTTGTATTGTTTCTCTTCCTTACCCTATATTCTGGGCAGAACACAACAAGACCTCTATCTGCAAAATGTTTTGCCTGATTATAGAAAGCTTTGGGGCTTCCAGAGTTCCAACCACCACCATGGATAAAAATAATTGCTCCTTTGGAAGAGGCCTGTTTTTCTGGCTTAAAAATATGTAATGATAGTTGTAGGTCATCTACTGTTTTATATACCTCTTTTTCTGTAGGTTGAATGGTTTGTCCAACTACAGAAAATTGGATAAATACAGAGATAACTAGTAGTAATAATTTTGCTTTCATTTCATAAAGAGGTTAAAAAATGTGAGGGTCCATGATTTAAAATAGTCACACAGTTATGGACCCTCAATCATTTTAATTTTTGATACTTTATTATACTTACAGATTACATGGCCGGATAATTCGGCTTGTAACTGTTAAGGTCTAATTTTTTTGTTTCAGAAACCTCCAATTTAACCTTTGTTAGATCTTTATCTCTTGATGAAGAACCAACCATAATTGTGAAGTCGCCTTTTTCTACGATCCATTGCATTTCTTGATCAAAGAAGGCTAAGTCTTGAGTATTCAACTCAAATGAGATTGATTTTTTCTCACCTGCAGCTAAAGATACTTTTTTGTATGCCTTTAATTCTTTGATTGGTCTTGTTACTGAAGAGTAATTATCTCTGATATAAACCTGAACAATTTCATCTCCATCCCTTTTACCAATGTTTTGAACATCACAAGAGACAGTAAATGGCTCATCTCCTTTAATTGTTGATTTATCAATGGCAACATTTGAAGTTTTGAACTCAGTGTATGAAAGACCAAAACCAAATGAGTACAATGGATTTTTATCCGTAAACTTATACTTATGGAAGTAGTGTGAAGGCTTATGGTTATAATATAACTTGATTTGACCTGCTGTTCTTGGTACTGTGATCGGTAATTTTGCTGTTGGGTTCACATCACCAAATAAGATTTCTGTGATCGCCTGACCACCAAAGCTACCTGGCTCCCATGCTTCAAGAATACCATTCATATTGTCTTCTAACCACTCTTCACCAATTGGTCTACCGTTTACTAATACTGCTACTACTGGTGTACCCGTTTTTTTAATCGCTTTGATTAACTCTAACTGACGACCTGGTAGATCGATATGAGCTCTATCTGTATTTTCGCCGCAAGTCTTGTTTTTCCAATCGTATCTTAATGAATTTTCTCCTACAACTACAATTGCCAAATCAGACTTAGATGCTCTTACTGCCGCCTCTCTGATTGATTTATCAGAAGTTTGACCAATAATTTCACCGCTATTATAGTAATCTAATTTAAATCCTTTTTGCTTTGAAACAGCTTCTAAACCTTCTTTTACAGTAACAACTCTGTCTTCAGGTTGGTACCAGTGCCAATCGCCTAAGATTGTTTCATTGTTAGCGTTAGGTCCTGTTAGGAATACTTTTTTATACTTACCTCCTGCTAAAGGAAGGATACCATCATTCTTTAATAAAACGATTGACTTTCTTGCTACTTCTAATGCAGTTGCTTGATGCTCTTGGTTGAAAACAATTTCTTCTGCTTTTTTCTCATCAACAAAAGGATTTTCAAATAAACCAAGACGGAATTTTACTTCTAATATCTTAGCACAAGCGTCATTTACTCTTTCTTCAGGAACTATACCTTTCTTAACCGCTTCTACGATCGATTCTGTAAACTTAGGACCATGCATGTGCATATCCATACCATTATTTACAGAAGTTCTGAAGGCATCATCCATCGTTTCAGCTTGGTGATGAAGTGTATGAATTCTTTCAATATCCATCCAATCTGATACATAGAAACCTTGGAAGCCGTATTCTTCTCTAACAATATCTGTCATTAAAAGCTTACTGTTATGACATGGAATACCATTTACTTCGTTATGTGCTGTCATAATAGAAAATACATTCGCTTCTTGTACAGCTCTTCTGTAAGGAGGTAAATGTACTTCTCTAATTGTTCTCATTGAGATATCTAATGGAGAAGCGTTGGTACCATTCATAGGCTCTCCACCACCGATTAAGTGTTTTGCACAAGCAATTACTTTCTCATTTCCTGTGAAGTTTTCACCTTGGAAACCTTTAATCATTTCAACACCCATGTTACCTACAAGGTATGGGTCTTCACCGAAAGTTTCGCCAACTCTACCCCAACGGGCATCTCTAGCGATATCGATATTTGGCGTAAATGCCCAATGCGAACCAGTAGCTCTCATTTCTTTGGCAGTTTCTACACCAATTCTGTTAGATAATTGCTCTTCCCAAGTACTTGCTAAACCAATTGGAGTAGGATAAATAGTTGCTCCATAGTTTAAACCATTACCATGAATGGCATCAATACCTATTAATAATGGGATTTGTAATCTAGATTTTTGAGCTAGTTTTTGTAAGTGGTTTGCTTCCTCAGCAGAGATAACATGTAAAAATGAACCGATTTTTCCTTCCTCAGTCATTTTTGCAATATCCGAAGAATGAAGTCCAGGATAAAAACCTAATGCATCATTATTATGCAGGTCATCTGGAGACAAATCTTCCTCTGCTTTTTTCATATGTTCTAGGCCTACATATTGGGCCATTTGGGCAACTTTTTCTTCTAATGTCATCTGAGACATCAGGTCTGCCACACGATCTTGAATCGCTACGTTTGTGTTTTTGTAGATAGGTTGATCGTTGCTTGCTTTTGTTTCACATCCGATGATGCCAACAGCTAATGCCAGAGCAACAGCACCTTTGATTAAGTTTCTCATTGTCGTATCAAAAAATTAAATTATTGATATCACAAATCTCGAAAAGATCTAAAAAAATGTAGTTTAATTATTAATCTTACACTTATAAAAATGGTTCAATAAAAAAGCGTTCACAGTACTTACAACCCTCTTAATATAGTCAAAATAAAGGTTTTATTACTTTTTTTAAACATTGAACGTTTTTCAAACCTACAAGAACTATTACTCGTCTATTGTGATATATACACTTTATACATTTGTTACATCAAGGCCAACAAAATGAATTATAAAATATTAATAAGAAATCACATGGAAAATTATTACCTTAAGGAATGAAACATCAGTAATGTAGAATCAGCCAAGTTCATTAAATCGCTAAATCAAGTAGTTTCGAGACTACTAACTAATCGAGAAAAAATTTAATGAATTAAATAAGTACGTTAATATTGATATCAACTTCAACAGATTTTTTTCAGTTGAATAACACATAGTATGATGAAGTGTATAAATCTACTCTTTATTCTGTTTTTACTAACGCTATCCAATAACTTCACTTTTGCACAAAACCAAGAAACTTACACTGTAGAAGGTATTGTAAAAGATGAAAGTGGAATCACTCTACCTGGAGTGAATGTATACGTTAGAGAAACAAGGAACGGAGTCAAAACCGACTTCAATGGAAAATTTTCAATCAACCTAGAAGAGACCGCTACTTTGGTTTTCTCTTACATAGGTATGAAGACGAAAAGAGTCGAAGTAAATCCTTTCGATTTAACCAATAGAAATTTAGATATTGTGCTTAAAGAGGACATGGAATTATTAGACGAAATCGTCGTAGTAGGATATGGTAGTCAAAATGCCAGTGACCTTACCGGTTCTGTATCACAATTAAAAGAGTCTGACGATGTAGTGAGACAATACAATAGTGTTGACGAAGTACTACAAGGACGTATGGCCGGTGTTCAAGTAACTAGTAACAGTGGTCAGCCAGGTTCGGGTATTAGTGTAAAAATTCGAGGTACAAACTCATTAAGAGGTAACAACGAACCATTATATATTGTTGATGGTATCGTTATTAGTTCAGCAGGTGAAGATACTAATTCTGCTTTTTCTGATGGAAACGAAGACCAAGGAGTTCAAAATGGTCTTGCAGGTATTAACCCAAGAGATATTGAATCGATAGAAGTACTTAAAGATGCTTCCGCTACAGCTATTTATGGTTCAAGAGGTGCCAATGGTGTAGTTTTAATCACGACAAAAAAAGGTAATAAAGGAAAAGCTAAAATCAATGCTTTTGTAAATACAGAAGTAGCAATGATCTCTAAAAAGATTGATGTATTAGATCCCCAAGCATTTGCACAAATGACCAACGAGGTATCTATGATGAAAGGACAGCTTCCTAAATACCACATCAATAATGGTCAAATTTACGGTGTAGATGGAAACGGTTCAATTAGCACTGTTCCATTGACACAAGTAAATTGGCAAGATGAAATTTACCAACCAGGTGTAAGTACCAATGCTCAACTTTCCGCTTCAGGTGGTACTGATAACACAAAGTACTATATCTCTGGTGGTTTTAATGACATGAATGGTATTGTAGAAAATTCTAATATGAAGTCTGGAGACTTAAGAATGAACCTACAAACTAAAGTAACGGATAAGTTAAAAGTGGATGGCCGTATGTCGATGTATTACTCACAAGGTCAGTTTGCTCAAAGTGGTTCAAAAGGTGGTAGTAGCCGTTCATTCACAAAATCGGTAGTCAACTTCCAACCATTCTATGAGCATGATGCTGAAATCTCAGACATTGGTTTATCATCTCCACTATCATTTATTGAAGACTACGAAGATTTAACGCAAGAGTTAAAATTATTCGCTTCAATGAATGCTACTTATTCATTCAATAAGAATTTCAAATACCAAATGAGAGCGGGTACTAACTATAGATCGAAAGAAAGATCTATTTGGTACGGTAGCAATACTCAAAAAGGTAGTCAGACAAACGGTGCATTAGGTATTTCTGGATTAAGCAGATATTCTTATGTGGTTGATAACTTATTTATGTTTAATAAGAACTTCAATAAGAAACATAGAATTGATGCAGTAGTTGGTTTTGTTGTAGATGGTGTAACGAGTACTCAATCCAATTCAGAATCGGAAAACTTCCCGGTACATACATTAAAAGCAAGAGCCCCACAATTAGGACAAACTATTGTAACTCCTTACACTGAAATGACGAGTTCAGAATTATTGTTATCTGGTTTAGGTAGATTCTCATACACATATGATAATAAGTATACCTTAACTGCTACAATGAGAGCGGACGGGTCGTCAAAATTCAAATCACAAAACCAATTTGGTTACTTCCCATCAGCGGCCGCAGCGTGGCATATTTCTGAAGAGAATTTCTTAAAAACTTCAGACGTTGTTTCTAACCTAAAGCTTAGAGCATCTTGGGGTCTTACTGGTAACCAAGCAATCACTCCTTACCAAACTTACGATAATTACGGTGTTGTTTACTACACAGATTACAACAACAACACTATCATTGGTGCAGGACCTAATAACATCGGTAATGAAACTCTAAAATGGGAAACAACGCAGCAGTCTAACGTAGGTATTGATTTCGGTTTATTTGAAGGAAAGATTTATGGTTCATTTGATGCTTTCTATAAAACAACAGATGACCTTCTTCAAGAGATTATGATTCCTACTTCAACAGGTTTTACTAGTTACTTAACCAACAGAGGTAGTATTGAAAATAAAGGTATCGACTTTATGCTAGAGACAGTTGCTTATTCTAAGAAAGACTTAACAATTACGGTAGGTGGTAACATCTCTGTAGTTAGATCAAAAGTACTTGATTTAGGTATTCCTGAAGCTCCTGTATATATCAACGGTCAAGAGCAAATGGCCTCTTATTACTTAGGCAACAACATCTCAACGGGTACTTACTTTAAGCAACCTGCTAACATCTTTATGGTAGGACAACCTGTAGGTGTATTCTGGGGATATCAAACCAACGGTATTTACCAAACATCTGAAGATGCAGCCAATGGTCCAAGTGTAAATGGTAATGCTCCTTCTGCAGGTGATATCGCTTTTGTAGACCAAAATGGTGATGGTAATATTGATGCTTCAGACATGACAATCATTGGTGATCCTAACCCTGATTTCATCTTCGGTTTCAATACTAAAATCACGTATAAAAACCTTACAATTAGTGCATTGTTCACTGGTTCATTCGGCAACGACATTGTTAACGGTAACTTATTGATCGAATCAGATGCTTACCAAAATAATAAGAACGTAAGACCTGAAGCATATTACAATGCATGGAGACCAGGTGTAGGTGATGCTTCTGCTCCAAGATTAGATCATCCGGATGCCACATTATTCACTGATAGAATAGTTGAAAGCGGTAACTACTTAAGATTATCCAACTTAACAATTGGATATGACCTACCGATCAAATCAAACAGTATCTCAAGAATGAATGTATTCTTTGCGGGAAGAAACCTGTTTACTCTAACTAACTATTCTGGTTATGACCCTGAGGTCACTTCATTTATGAGCGATGGTAGTATTATGGGAGTTGATTGGAACTCATTCCCGAATGCAAAAACATACTCATTAGGTCTAAACGTCACTTTCTAAACATACAGGCATGAAAAATAAAATCATTATATTTTTATCGTTTGTACTTTTATCCACAAGTTGTTTAAAAGAAGATCCTCCATTTTTAAGTGATGAAAACTTATTCACTACAGATGAAGGAATAAAAACAGCAGTAAACGGTATTTACTCTTCTATTGCTGGATTTAATTACTATAGTTCTGATTTAATGCAATTGGTAGACTTCCACTCAGGGATGCTACAATCTACAAGAGCACAAGATCAAAACGCTATTGCAGCCTTAAACCCGCTTCCTAATGATACATTTGTAGAGAATGTTTGGAAAGCATCGTACCAAGCGATCAACAGATCGAATGAAACGATCATGGGTATTGCCAAATTCCAAGAAGACCCTTCGGAAACTGCATTAAATGAATTGGGGCAAGCACACTTTATCAGAGCACTAGTTTACTTTAATTTAGTTCGTTTATATGGCGATGTACCTTTAAGAACGGATAAATTAAACATTGAAAACTTAGATGCTCCAAGAGTTGAAAAAGACAGTGTTTATCAATTAATCATCAGTGATTTAAAACTTGCTGAAACGAACCTTTTTGATAAATCAGTTCAAAATATCGGTCGTCCGGGTAAACAAGCTGCCAACATGTTATTAGCTAAGGTGTATGTTACTTTAGCAGGTAACGAAAGTGGTTCAGAATATTGGGCAATGGCCAAAGAAGAAGCATTAAAAGTTTACGGTCATTATCAGCTAGTAAGTGATTACAACACACTTTGGCATGAAGGCACAAGAAACAATAACGCGGAATCAATCTTCGAAATCCAATACAACCAAGCGAATAGTGGTAATGTAATTCGTTTACATACACCTAGTAATGCTTTTGTAGGCCAATCATGGGGACGAGTTTTACTTAACCCAGAAGTAATTGATCAGCACATGGGACAATACCCTAACGATCCTCGTTTTGAAGCTACTGTAATGTACAACTACATCAAGTACAATTCTGATGGAACAGAGAATGGTGAGCAAAAGATTTACCCAATGGTGGCAAGAACAAGTAAATCAAAAGCATTCCCGTTTGTAGGTAAATTCTGGATCTGGGATCCTAAAACTCCTACACCTTATTCTGATGCCAACCTAACAGTCATGAGATACTCTGAGTTATTGATCATGTTAGCTGAAATTACTAACGAGATCGACGGTCCTGCAGCTGCAGAGCCTTACATTAACGAAGTACTGACAAGAGCTAGGAATTCTGAAGGAGGAGACGGTATTCAACCAGAAAATATCACTGGTTTATCACAAGATGAATTCAGAATGAGAATTATGAGAGAATATCAATATGAACTTCTAGGTGAAGGTGGCGAATGGTTTAGAAACCGCCGTAGAGGACTAGAATATTTTACGACACAAGTAGTAAACGTTCATAATGATCGTGTAGCTCTAGATGGCAACCAAGGATTTGATGTAACTTATGATGATGCTGAAAAAGCGATGCTTCTTCCAATTCCTCTGACTGAAATCAATACCAACTTACAAATTGGTAGTGATGATCAAAATCCAGGTTATTAATCGATACTTATTATCATGAAAAAATATATTTTAAGTTTTTTCCTACTAACTGCAGCATGGTCTTTGGGCCATGCTCAGCAGCAGGAAAAAAAGAACATCTTATTCATCGCTGTCGATGACCTTAAGCCTACCTTAGGTAGCTTTGGTGATGATTACGCCATCACACCAAACATCGATAAATTAGCGGATGAAGGGACTGTCTTCTTGAACAACCACTGTCAGCAAGCTGTTTGTGGTCCATCGAGAGCCAGTTTATTAACTGGATTACGTCCAGATATTGTAAAAGTATGGGATCTAAAAACAAAGATTCGTAACAAGCGACCTGATGTTGTAACACTACCTCAACATTTTAAGAATAATGGTTACTTGGTTTATGGTGTAGGTAAAATTTACGATCCTAGAAGTGTTGATAAACAACAAGACGCTACCTCTTGGACAGAGTATACACTTCCTCAAAATTTAAAATACCCTGAAGGGTTTAAAGAGCCTGTATTCTCTTACTACCAAAACCCTGAAAATATTAAGAAGATTAGATCTTTACGTAAAGAAGCTGAAGCAAAGGGAATAGAGAAAAAGAAAATAAATAAGTGGGTACAAAGCCGCTATAAACCTGCCTACGAAAAGGCTGACGTTCCAGATGATGCATACATTGATGGAGCAATTACTAACCAAGGTATTGAGTACATAAAAGAACTTTCAAACAAAAAAGAACCTTTCTTTTTAGCTGTAGGTTATAAGCGACCTCACTTACCTTTTTCTGCTCCAACAAAGTATTGGGATTTATACCAAGAGAATGAAGTACCTCTAGCCAAGTTCCAACACAAAGTAGAAGGTGGTTACGATAAAGCCTACCATACTTCCAACGAACTAAGAGGATACAAAACTGAAGGCTTAGAAGTTGGACAAGAAGACGGTTTAGCAGTTATTTCAGAAGATGGCCAAAGAAAATTAATCCACGGATACTACGCGGCTACATCATATGTAGACGCATTAGTTGGAAAACTTATCGGTCAACTTAAAGAAAGCGGTTTAGATAAAAATACCATCATTATTCTTTGGGGTGATCATGGTTGGCATTTAGGTGACCATAGACTATGGAACAAGCACTCCAACTTTGAGCAGGCAACTCGTTCGCCAATGTTGATTGTAGATCCTACTCAGAAAACAGTAAAACAAGTAAATAGTGTTACTGAATTTGTAGATATCTACCCTACCCTTTCTGATTTAGCAAATATTCCTGTACCAACTCATTTATCAGGAACTAGCTTAAAGCCATTATTAAATGGTTCAGAAAAAGTAGTTAAAGATTATGCGGTAACTCAGATTGCCAGAGGACAAATTACTGGATACTCTTTAAAATCTGGAGACTTAAGGTATACAGTTTGGTACGATAAAAACCCTCGTACTAAAAAGTCTTTAGAAGGTTCTAAAAGAGTTGCAGAAGAATTGTACGATTACGCTGCAGATCCTTTGGAAACAAAGAATCTAGCTAATCATAAAGCTTATAAAAAGAAGTTAGAAGCAATGCGTACATTATTTTTAGACTTCTTTATGAACGAAAGAGAGTACAAAGAATTTAGTGTCGGACAAACTCAATCTTCTAAAGATAATTGGTTAAAAGATGCTAAAGCTCGTATCGAAAAACATAGAAAAGGAGATGTATCCTTAACTGTCTTGGACAAGAAAGGAAAGCCATTTTCTGGTGAAGTAAAAGTTGAACAGATAGGCCACCAATTTCGTTTTGGTGGCATTGTCAACTCTCAATTATTTACTAGTGATAAAAAAGAAATTTACGAAGAAACATTTGCCTCTGTCTTTGAGCATGCAGGATATGAAAATGCTCTAAAGATTAAGCATAAGAAAGCTTTCGAAAAACGTCATGATCAAATTGATCCTTTTCTAAAGAAAAACAATATCTCGCTAAGAGGTCATGCTTTAGTTTGGGAAAAACAAAAGAACATGCCGAAGGAAGTTCAAAAGTTTGTTTCTGATAAAGACACAACACAACTGATCGCTTCTTTAGAAGAGTATGTAAAGTTTGGTCTTGAAAACTATAATGTCATTGAATGGGATGTTTTGAATGAACCTAGAGAGTGCCATGATGTACAAGACTTAACAAAAAGAAATTCTTGGGCTCACTGGTTTAAATATGCAGAACAAATCAGAACAAATGAAAACGTAAAGTTCTACTTAAATGAGAACAAAGTGATTTCTTCTCCATATAAAACTGCCGAGAAAAACATCTCTTTTCATTATAAAGTCATAAAAGATATTCTTGCAGAAGGTGCTCCATTGGAGGCGCTAGGCTTCCAATCTAGAATGAAACAACACATCCACCCTGCAGATATCTATGACAGGCTAAATATCTTCGCTGAATTCGGTTTACCAATGCTAGGGACTGAATTTGAGATTGTCGATTCCAACTATCAAAAGTTTACTGAAGAAGATAGAAAGAACATCACAAGAGAAGTGATGACTGTTTACTTCTCTCACCCTATGGTAGAAGGACTTTATGTTTGGACTCCATTTGGTACAGACAGAAAAGCCTTTTATGATTTGGATGGTAATCCAAGAGCAGAAGCAGAAGTATGGAAATCTCAATTAGCAGAATGGTCTACAAAAGAAACCTTATCTACAGATAAATCTGGTGTTGCAAATTTTAGAGGTTATAAAGGAACGTATAAAGTTAGCATCACTAAAAAAGGGAAAACATATACAAAAGTATTTAAAGTTGACCAGCCTGAAAATACTATTACAGTAAAACTCACTGAACTTGCCAACTAAAAAGACATTGAAATGAAACAGTTATTTTACGCTACAATAATAGGACTTCTGTTATCCGCTGTAGGATGTCAGAAACAAGATCCATTGAATCAAATCAGTACAGAATACTTAGATTCATTATACTATGCTCCAGGATTGTTCTTTCCATTAGATACAATGGAATCAGCCTTACCAGAGTATGAAAATACCTATGGAGTTAACTTCTTACTAGAAAGATTCTACAGTGATGATCCTGCAGATAGTTCGATCTGGGAAAACGCTATCGTTGATAAAACAACAGGTGTCATTTTAATTCTTGATCCAACGCTTTTAGAAGTAGACAAACAATATTATGCTGATATTTCTTCTTTCACAGTAAGTGGTAAACGTATCCACTCAAAAGCTTGGACAATGTCAGTTACTGAAGTATCTGGTGAGTTATTTTATTCTTCTTCTGAAACACAATATGAGCGTTATTATGAAGGCGAAGTATTCCAACTAGATAGTGCTTACTTTGGAGAAGGCAACAATGCAGTAACTTACAGTTTTGCCACACCTATTAAAGGTTTAGCTATTGACAGTGAAACAGGTAACATCAGTAAAACTGAATTTATGGAAGCTGGCGACTACACCATTGCAGTACAAGTAATTACTGAAGGTGGTATTACAGTAATTGATGAAGCTGCAGTACTTTCATTATATGGGAACCCTGAGTTAGTTTACCAACCTTCTTTATATAAGATCCAACCTGAATATGATTTAGTAGCTACACCTGCTTCTCAGGATTTCCTAGAGGGTGCAACCTACGAATTAGTCATTCAAGATGGTAAAACATTAAATAACTTAAGTATCGATGCTCAAGGTGTTATTTCATTACCTGAGAACCACAACAATGCTATCGACACTTATGTAATTAATGTTGTAGCGACTTTAGATGATCAAGAATTTACTTTCGAAAACGCATTGACAATTGAAATTGTTGCTGAAATTCAACCTGAAGTTTCATTTACAGAGAATAAAGTGACATTATCACCTTGGACTCCATATACATTAACTCCAGAGTTATTCTCATTACCTAGAAATACTACTGTAACATTAGAAACAGTACTACCAGAAGGCATGTCATTTGATGCTGCAACTGGTGTGATAACTATTGATGAGGATCAAAATTTCACAGATGCTACATATGATATCACAATGGTAGCTACTACTCCTTTAGGAACCACTCGTTTAGAAAACCTTGTTCAAATTGTCATTGAGTCTAAAGGTTCTGTGCTATTCGAAGATGATTTCACTGACAGTAAACTAAGAGCAGAGTATGTAAGTCATCAATATGTGATTGACGACAACGAAAGAAGTGGTGCCAACCTTAATACAAATGCTGATAGAGAATTTGCTAGAGCACAAGCCAATGTTTGGGGTGGTAATTACCAAAGATGGTCGTATTTAGCACTTAGCCTTTCAGTAGGTGACATTAAGAGAGCTACACTAATTTTTGATAATGGTGTCAATAAAGATCTTAACGATTATGGTACCTACAAAGAAGATTTCTTTAGTGTTAATTACTCTACAGATTATGACGGAGGCAGTGATGTTCATAGCTTTACTTGGAATAAAGATGAGAACGCCATCTTCTCTACAACAGGTATTGGTAATGAAATGGATGAAGGACCAATGACAAGTTCAGGTCTTTTAGAAATTCCTTCTCAGTACTACACAGGCGGTAAATTAAATATCTCATGGCTTGTACATAAAGACATGAAAAACACTCCTGATGAGTACAAGACAGGACATACATTAGCATTTACCAACGTTGTAATTACCGTTTATGATAAGTATTCAGCAATTATCGAATAATAGATAATTAAATTTTATATTTGGGGAAGAATAAGTTTACCTTTATTCTTCCCTTTTTTCGCCAAAAATGCATTTTGCCATATTTCAGGACAATGCTTAAATAGAAATGAAATTGAAAAGAATACTACTAACCACCCTTCTTATACTGATATACCAGCTAAGTTTTGCTCAGTGGGAAGAAAATTTACAATTCGACAATTTCAATGTTGAAAATGGTCTAAGCAGTCACATTGTTTATTCCATGGTCAACGACAATAATGATTTTACATGGATTATTACTCCAAACAGTGTGCAACGTTTTGATGGTGCACAATTTAAAAACTATACTATCACCAAAGCTTCAGGGAAGTCAATTCATTATTATAAAAACAACTCTGGCCTTTATTTAGACAAGCAAAATACTTTATGGACTCACAACCAATTCGGAGTCTTTAAATATGATCCCAAAATTGATCAATTCATTGAATTTAAGATTAAAGGATTACTTAATGAAAAAGCCTTTATCTCTATAAAAGAACATGATGGGTACTACTATTTTATATCATGGCAAATGCTTGTTAGATGGAACCCTAAAACCAATAATTTCAAAAAGATATTCTTAAAAAAACGTATTGCTGATGCATGTGATTATGGTGCTCAAGGCCTACTAATCGCTAGTCCTGATGGTTTACAACTTATTAAAGATAATGAAGTAAAAGATTTCCATTTGTATGGAATCAACCTTAAAGGAGCAGGTATCACCACACTTTATAAAGGCACAGACAATAGTATTTGGATCGGTACATATAACAAAGGTATTTTCTTAATTAAGAACAATAAGATCCAGCACATAAAACCAGATATTGATTATAAAATTTCAAGCTTTACCAGTTATAAAAATAAGATACTAGCAGGAACAGATGGCTATGGAATTATCGTGTTTGATATGGATGGCCATGAGGACAGTAATTCGTCCCTAAAAACTCTGCTGGGAATGCCTATCAATAAGATCAATATAGACCAACATCAAAGGTTTTGGGTAGGTAGCTACGGTAGAGGTTTGTTTTTACACAATCCGCATAAACCCTATCTACGAAAAATCAATATTCACCCAGATGCGTATACCGCTGCTAACCATGGTTACAGCTCGTATAGAGATAGTCGAAAAAGACTTCTATTAGGTACCAATAAAGGGTTAGTCATTAAAGACAAAAATGGTAAAAAAAGATTCTTAAGACCACAACACTTCATTAAGAAATTAAGCAAAAACGAAAGCTTTGTTATCAATAATATTATTGAAGATAGGCATCATAATTTTTGGGTCTCTAGTTATGGTTTTGGTCTCTTCTACTTAGATGGAAAAAACTTTAAGGTTTTAAAAAGTATCAAAAAATTTAATATTGACGGAAAAGAGTTCAGTAGTAAATTTATTGTTCAAATAGAATTGTATGGTGATAAACTTTGGTTTAAGCTGATTAAAGGGTTAGTCTTTGAAATGGATACAAAAGAGAACTCTTTAAAACAGATTCCTATCAGAAGTGTATCCTATATTCAATACGACGAAAAGCATAGCTGTTTACTGATCAGCAACCATGATGGCATTGTAATGCTAAAAAATGACAAGATTACAGCATTAGTGAGAATGAACAATGTCTCAGAAACAGACATGGTAGCTATAGATGAAAATACCTTCCTCCTTGGTTCAGAATCACAAAGTTTATTGATCTTCGATTTTAATAAAAAGACAGTAGTTCCGCTAGATCAAGGAGAAAACAATGTACTTCCATCACATGTGAAACAGATTATCAAAAATGGCTTTAATGAGTACATTGTAATTGGCGATAATGGACTTTTCACCTTCAACTATAACAACGGAAAAGCTGAAGATATTCAAGAGATTCTCGTCAAATTCGAAGCACATCAACGCGCTTCATGTCTAAATAACAATTCCATTATTTTAGGATCATATGATGGTTTCTATCAGTTCCCATTGAACTTTAAAGATGCTTATTCTAGAAACTCACAAATCATTTTCGACGACCTAATCGTAGATGATAAAATAATGGTTCCTTCAGATGAAGATGATGCTATCTTAAAAGATAACATCAATCGCACTGAAAGTATTGTTTTATCTCCTCCTCATAAAGGGTTTTCACTGAATGTGGTATCGCCTGAATACGGAAACGATGCACTTTTATACAATTGGAGGCTTGTGGGTTTAGAAGAAAACTTTATTTCAAAAACTTCATCACAAAAAATTAGTTATCAGAATTTACCCTATGGTACGTATACTCTGGAAGTACAGATGTTTTCTTCTCGAAAGATGAAAAAGCTCGCAACCAGAACATTGCAAGTAGAAGTAAAACCCCCGTTCTGGAATACCACCTGGGCTAAAGTGGTGTACTTCATCTTTGTAGCTTTCCTTTTATGGATGATGTATAAATCGTACTATGACTACTTACAGCAAAAGAATCTAAAAGCGAGAAATGCCGTTTTTGCTGAAATCGCTCATGAACTGAGAACTCCTCTAACATTGATGCAGGGACCATTACAGAAGTTAGAGCAAGAAACTAATTTGGATGATGCTGCCTCTAGGCTATTAAATATGATTCGTAGTAACCTAGACCGTTTGAACAAACGAATCACACAGTTACTGGATTACGAAAGAATAAACCAAGTAAATGAAGAACTCTATGTCAAAGAGTTTGATTTCTTGAAGATGGTACAAACGCTCATACGAGATTATGAACCAATGCTTCAAAAGAAAAAGATTCATATTGGTATCACTACCTCATTAAAAGAGCTTCCTGTAAAACTTGATTTTGATAAGGTAGAGAAAATCATTTATAACTTGATTTCTAATGCTATCAAATACTCTAAGGAAGGTGATAATATTAAAATCAGTCTTACACATACTGGAGAACACCTAAACTTTAGTATTGAGGATCATGGTATTGGTATTCCTAAAGGGAATCAAAAACACATTTTCAAAAGGTTTTATAGAGCTGAAAATGTGATGAAAAACCAAAAAATTGGTTCTGGTATAGGCTTGGTACTTTCTTACAAATACACCGCTATGATGAATGGCAAACTGTATTTTGAAAGTGAAGAGAACAAACAAACGACCTTCTTCCTAGAACTTCCTATAAAAGTAGAAGGACTAATGAGCGATACTGTCCCTAGTGCTATTTCTCATTATGGAGAAGAGTTCTCAGAGAAAGAAAAACAGAAATACGATTACCGCATAGCTGTAGCTGAAGATAATGAAGAACTAAGAAACTTTATTCAATCATCATTATCTGATAGTTTCCAAATAGACACCTTCGAAAATGGTAAAGTGTGTTATGATGCTTTATTAGAAAACGATTATGATCTAGTCCTTTCAGATGTAATGATGCCTGAAATGAATGGTTATGAATTGTGTGATAAAATCAAAGACAACATTGAAACCTCTCACTTACCCATTATTTTATTGACTGCACTCAATGCATCAATGTATAAAGCTGAAGGGTATATGCATGGTGCCGATCATTACGTCATCAAACCATTTGATATCCGTATGTTGAAGTACAGGATCATTAGTCTGATTGAAAACAGAAAAGCACTTAGTACTTTCTATCAGAATAAGATTCAGGATGGGATTGTTATTACAAAAATACATGCAAAAGCAGATTCGTTGGATTCAAAATTCTTAGACGAGTTAGATGGGTTAATTGAGAAAAACTTGATGAACGCCAACTATAATGTTTCTGAGATTTGCAAAGATATTGGTATGAGTAGACCTGTGTTATATAGAAAACTCAAGGCGTTAACGAAGCTTTCTCCGAAAGAATACATTCAAGCCAAACGTCTTACCCATGCGAAGAAACTACTAATAGAAACCAACGAAAGCATTAGTACAATAGCTTATGAAAGTGGATATTCTGATCCTAAATATTTCTCTACGGTATTTAAAAAACAGTTTGGTATGAGCCCTAGTGACTTTTTAAAACTACCTAAAGAAAATACAACTGCAGAGTAATTTCATATTCTATTATCAATATTTTGAAAAGCGTTTTAGTAGCTCTTGGGAATACGATTTTCCAACCTATTAGAACGCTTTTTCTACAACTAAGCGACAATTATTTATTTGTTTTGAATAATTATTACTTGGTCGAAACGTATGAAAATATTACAAACAACTTTACTTCTATTCTTAGTGTGGTCTTTAGGTTCCGCACAAGATAAACCGAATATCCTCTGGATCACTTTTGAGGATACAGGAACTTACCTTAGTAGCTATGGTGATAGTACCGCTAAAACACCAAATATAGATGCATTAGCTCAAGAGAGTGTCGTGTATTCTCAAGCTTTTTCTAATGCTGGTGTTTGTGCACCAAGTAGAAGTGCTATCATTACTGGAATGTACCCAATGAGTATTGGTACCAATCATATGCGTACAGGTAGAGATATCATGGGACAAGGACAGAAAACTTACAGAGAGAATAAAAATGTAAGCGATAGAGAAGGAAATAATGTTAGAGAATATAGTGCTGTAGTACCTGAAAAAGTGAAATGCTTTACGGAGTATTTACGAGCAGCAGGTTATTACTGTAGCAATAATGCAAAAACAGATTATCAATTTGCTGCCCCTTTTACGGCATGGGATCAAAATGACCCAAAAGCACATTGGAGAAACCGACCTGATCATCAACCGTTCTTTGCAGTTTTCAACTTCAATGAAACACATGAATCTAAAATTTGGAAACATAATAAACTGCCTCTAACAGTTGATAAAGATCAAGTTGATGTTCCTCCATATTACCTCGATAATGATGTTACGAGGAAAGATCTAGCAAGAATGTATTCAAATATTGAGTTATTTGATCAACGAGTGGAAAAAATCATTCAGCAACTTAAAGAGGATGGGCTATATGAGAACACTTATATTTTCTTATTCAGTGATCATGGAGGACCGATGCCTAGACAAAAAAGAGAAGTCATAGCCTCTGGGTTACATGTCCCTTTTTATATCAAGTACCCTGAAAGTAAAACTACGGGTTTCTCCGATCAAATTGTCAGCTTTGTCGACCTTGCTCCTACCATGTTAGAAATCGCAGGAGTAAAACCTCCCAAGCATTTACAGGGTAATAGTATTTTCTCAAAAGAAAGGAAATATTCTTTTGCAGCAAGAGATAGAATGGATGAATTTACTTCGGCAAGAAGAAGTATTACAGATGGCAAATACTTATATGTAAAATACCTCTTCCCTATTCCATCTCCTTATCAAGATATCGAATACCGAATGCAAGTACCTACCATGAAAGTATTAAAAGAGGCTTATGATAACGGCACACTCAATGAGATACAATCTGTATGGTTTACACCTTTATCAGGAGAGGAACAGTTATTCGATTTAGAAAAGGATCCTTATGAGACCATCAACTTAATTGATGATCCTAAGTACGCTTCAATACAAAAAAAATTAAGCAAACAGCTTTCGAAATGGAGGAAAAATACTCCTGATATGTGTATTGAACCAGAAGCCAAAATGATTGAACGTATGTGGCCGAATGGTAAGCAACCTTCTACAGAGAAAGTTACCATCGATCAACATGATCAAACAATTACGCTATCATGTAAAACAGGTGGTGCATCTATAGGATACAGAATCAATAATGGGGAATGGTTACTATACCACGAACCCATCAAAATAACTAAGAATTGTGTTTTGGAAACAAAGGCAATTCGAATTGGATACAAAGAATCTACTGTGAATCAATTAGCAATAGAGTTTCCAAGAAAAGCTCATATATAGCAAGCATATAGTTATTGAATACGATATAAATCCTTCGCTTTCTGAGTGAGGGATTTTTTGTGTAAAAAAAAATGTGACTGTATAGAAAAAATTATATTCTTTCTATTACAAGTCACACCTTTAAGCGTCACACAACAAATATATTCTTACAGTGTCTTTTATAGTCTAACTGCTTTATTGATATTCAAATATACACAAGTGTTTACATATACATGGTTAGTTATTGTTCATATAGGTAAGAAAATCAATCAACCTCTCAAAAGGTATATTTTGACCACAAAATCAACATTTTATCAAAAACAAACTATTCAATCGAGAACTATTTACTAACATAGGAGAACGATTTCTCAACTACTATACACCTAGCTATCTATTAATATTGCATAAGAGAATTTCATTGATTCATTAGTTAAACGCAAACAAAACGTAAAGCTCCAGAATCAAGTGGAGAACTATTTACATCGATAATATCAAAAGAGAATATTAAAATTATGCAAATGAAACGAATCATTATCAACCTTATTGGATGGACATCATTATTGTCTATCATTGGGTGTTCGTCGACTCAACAAAAAACAACAGAGCACAAGCAGCCAAATATTATTTTCATTATGAGTGATGACCATGCGACTAACGCAATCAGTGCTTATGGTGGAAGATTAGCGGAACAATTCCCAGACCTAACTCCTAATATTGATCGTATCGCAAATGAAGGTATGATCATGCAAAATACTTTCTGTACAAACGCCATCTGTGGACCTTCAAGAGCAGCTATCCTTACAGGTAAATTCTCTCACCAAAATGGATTTTTCAAGAATGAAAGTGGTGGTGATTTTGACGGTTCTCAGCAAACATTCCCTAAGCTTCTTCAAAAAGCAGGATACCAAACTGCAGTAATTGGTAAGTGGCACTTAGGTACAGTTCCTACAGGTTTTGATTATTCGAAAGTGATGATCAACCATGGTGGACAAGGAACATATCATAATACAGTATTCTTAGAGAATGGACAAGATACAATTAAAGAAACACGTTTCCATTCATCTAGACAAGTTTGGGAAGATGCGAAGAAATGGTTAACAAAAGGTAGAGACGATAAAAAACCCTTTATGTTGATGTACCAATTTAAAGCACCTCATAGACCTTGGACTCCTGACGAGCAATTCCAACATGTCTTTGATGATGTAGAAATTGTTGAACCAGAAACATTCAATGATACTTACGAAAATAAAATTGCTGCAGGTAACACTTGGATGACTATTGAAAGAAACTTAAACAGAAAAGATCTTAAAGTTCATCCAGAACATCCTGAAAAAATGACTAAGCAAGAAATTAACGCTTGGTACAAATACGGTAACAACAATGAAGAGCCTTGGTCTCCAAATGATGAGTTAAAAGGTCAGGCTTTGAAAAAGTGGAAGTACCAAAAGTACATGAAAGAATATTTAGGTTGTGTAAAAGGTGTTGACCACTATATCGGTGAGATGTTAGATTATTTAGAAGAAAGTGGTTTAGCAGAGAATACTATAGTGATCTATACTTCTGACCAAGGTTTCTATTTAGGTGAGCATGGTTGGTTTGATAAACGTATGATGTATGAAGAGTCTTTCAAAATGCCTTTCGTCATCAAGTATCCAAATCATATTCAACCAAAATCTAAGTCTACAAAATTAGCTATGAACGTGGACTTTGCTCCAACTCTATTAGACTTCGCTGGTGTTGAAGTACCAGAAGATATGCAAGGTAAATCATTCCGTAATATCTTAGAAGGTGGTAACGGAGAAGATGAGTGGAGAGATGCAGTATACTACCACTACTACGAGTTCCCGTGGTGGCACCATGTTTTACCTCACTACGGAGTAAGAACTGAAAAATATAAATTAATTCACTACTACTATAATCCTGAAATTGCGAAGGATCAGTGGAGAGAAAATGATTGGGAATTATTTGATTTAGAAAAAGATCCAAATGAGTTGAATAACCTTTATGGACGCCCTGAATACAAAGAAATTACAGCTCAGCTAAAAGCTAAACTTGTAGAGTTACAGAAAGAGTATCAAGAAGATTCAAAAGAAGAGATGATGCACAAAACTGATGTAAAAATCGGCAGAGTGTATGAACATAATAAATATTCGAAATAGAGCAATAATAGTTTACATTTCATTGAAACAAAAGCCACTGCTTATAGCAAGTGGCTTTTTTATAAAACTACTTACTACAACATCACTAACTCTATAGAAATGGATATACTAGAATTATAATCTTATGAAAAAATTATTATTAAGAATATCGACAGGCATTTTATTCGGGTGGCTATTGGTAGGATGTGAGACTACTCAAACTTCAAGACCAAACATATTACTATTGTACATGGATGACCTCCGCCCTCAATTAGGATGCTATGGTTATTCCCAAATACAATCACCTAACATTGACAAACTAGCGAAAGAGGGTGTTCTATTTAACAATGCATATTGTAATGTAGCTGTCTGTGGTGCTTCAAGAGCAAGCATGCTTACAGGGATGCGTCCAACAAAAAATATTTTTAGAGACTACAAAGTATTTGTACAAGATGATACACCACATGCTATCACCATTCCTCAATTTTTTAAAGAAAATGGCTACTTAACTATCTCCAACGGAAAGGTATTTCATCACCTCGATGACAGAATGGAAGATTGGAATGAAGTGTGGCGTCCATATGCTTTTGATAAAAACCCTAAAGGACTTGCCCCTACAGATTGGTGGCAAAGCTTATGGAGAGATTATCAATTGCCAGAGAATAAAAAGCACTATATGGAAACGAACAGAGGGCCTGCCTATGAAAAAGCCAATGTAGGTGATACAGCATATATTGATGGCATCCTAACAGAAAAAGTAATTCAAGATTTAGAGCGTCTTCAGGAAAATGATTCCCCTTTCTTCTTAACTGCCGGGTTTATCAGTCCACACTTACCATTTAATGCTCCAGCTCATCATTGGGAAAAGTATGAGGAAAGTAGTATTAAACAACCGTATAATAATTTCGTAGCTACTAACGCCCCCAAAATATCCATTAGTGCTTCTAATGAGTTACGACAATATACGGGTATCCCTCCCAAGGGGGAAAGGGTGAATGATACTACTGCTATCAAATTGATACATGGTTATTATGCAACAGTAAGCTATGTAGATACTTTAGTGGGAAAAATTCTTAAAAAGTTGGAGGAAACAGGATTAGATAAAAATACAATCGTCGTCTTAGTTTCTGACCATGGTTACAACCTACAAGAACATGCCCAATGGGCAAAATGGACAAGTCACCGTACTTCGATGCAAGTTCCTCTAATTATTTCCTCGCCCTTTATTAATAATACCGGTACTACAGATGCTTTAGTAGAGTTGGTAGACATCTTTCCAACCCTGGCTTCTCTTTCACAATTAGATCTACCTAATCATCAATTAGAAGGTGAGAGTTTAGTACCAATTTTAAATGATCTCACCTCAAAAGGAAAGCCTCATGTATTTATTAATAACTCTAATGGATATACGATAAAAACACCGAGATATAGTTATACAGAATATATCGATCCAGAAAATAATAAAACATTTGCCCGTATGTTATACGATCATTACCAAGATCCTGATGAAAATGAAAATATAGCTGAACTACCTGAGCACTCAGACATTGTAAGGCAGCTACATCGTCAGTTACATAGTAGCTATGGTCGAAACATTTTAGGGCTGTAATAAAAAGTACTTCTCTTAAGAGAAGGTGTGATTACAAACTTTGATGAAATAAATTGAATACCAATGAAAAGAACTATCCTATACTTATTATTCTTTGTCTCTTTTATTCAAATTGAAGCACAAGAAAAAGAGATCATTTCAAAAACCACTTCAATAAATACAGTCGAAAGTAAATTAGTGGTAAGACCGTTTTCATTAAAAAATGGAAGGAAGATTAGAGCTCAGATTTTTTCTTATAATAAGAAAACTAAAATCGTAGCACTGCGAAAAGTTGACTTGAAAATCATAAATAAAGAGTTATCGGAATTCTCTAAGGAGGATAAACAATTTATTTTAGAATGGGTGAATTTAAACAAGTCCTTTACATCTCCTAAAGGTAGACGCTACAAAGAAATTATTGAAGATAAATACCCTAACAACAATGTGTTTGTTGGTGCAACAAGTGGATTTCTTGAGGCTACAGGGCCTATTAGTCAACTACTCAGTTCAGAGTTTAGATATATTACCCCTGCCAACGAATTCAAGCAAACACATATTCATCCAGAGCCTGGAGTTTGGAATTGGGATTTCCCTGATGGCTGGATTGAATTTGCAGAAAAAAACAATCAGCTGGTAAGAATACATGGACCAATCTCTCCTCAATGTTCTAAATGGGCAATGAATGATGAGAGAAAACCTGAAGAACTAGAACAAAACTTACAAGAGTTTATGACTGCTTTATGTAGACGTTATAACGGCAAGAAAAATGTAGTTTGGATGGATGTAGTCAACGAAACTGTTAATCCAGATGGTACATGGAAACAAGCCATGCCTGGTATTACATGGGAGGTTCCTTGGGAAAAAATGGGATACATAAAAACGCCTGCAACATTTAAACACCTAGGAGATAGTATTCCAAAATATATTGTTCAAGCGTTTCAAATTGCTAATAAAGAGGCACCCGATATCAAGCTGGTGCTGAACCAACATTTAGGAATGGAAGAATCTGCTTGGAATAAAGTAAAAGACATGGTGCTTTATTTACGCTCTATTGGTCTAAGAGTAGACGGTATTGGCTGGCAAGCTCATATTAAATTGATCAAAGATGATCCTAGCCAATGGGAAACCAATTCGGTCAATACTAAAGAGTTATCAGAGCTTATTTCATGGGCACATCAGAATGACTTAGAATTTCATGTCACAGAAAATAATATCCATGTAAAACCAGAGAATGAAAATAAAGTAGAAGAACAAGCACCTATTTTTAGTGGTATTGTCAAAACTTTATTGGAACATCGACATACTGGAGTTGTTACTTGGAATATTTGGAGTATACAAAATACAGATCATACTAGAGCAAGAATTCCAAAGGTAAAAATTGGGTTATGGAATAGACAATTGGAACCTACTCAATCCTACTATGAAGTTCAAAAATTATTAGAAAACCCTCCAGTCCTTCCAAATGAAGGATAAAATAAAAATCCCTCATGATATATCATTTATCATGAGGGATCTTTTATTTAAAACCAATCGGTTCTAAAATATTGTATCCATCAATTTCAATTTCTTCCTCAGCAGTAGCAAAAGTTGCATGCTTCTTTCTCTGTTTTAGATCATCGAAATAGGAATCATATTTACTCTTCTGACCTGTTAATAGTAAATCATTGATAATTTCTTTCTTCTTGATTGCAGCTACCTGAGCCGTTTCAATATACTTATCACTATACCTGCCATATTCTTTCTTATCCTTCATTAATTTAAAATTTACAATCTGATATGTATCATAAAAAGACTGCTTTTGATCTTTATCCAAACTTACAATTTCATTGATTTCTTTTATTTCTCGGCTAGTTACTAAGTGAGTGGAAAGTAATATTCTCTGATCTTTCGTTAGAATTTTATCTCGTTCTTTCCAATACTCCTTGTTCAATTGCTTACGGTCCAGAGTTGTGGATACTTTACTATTTTTTAATGCATGTTTATCTAAAATAAAATTGGTTCTCAGTGTAATCATTTCCTTTTTTTGCTCCTCTGATAAATGGACTATCTTATCCATCCAATTTGTAAAATACTTCGCCTCGTTTTCCACTGTTTTCTTTTGTGACCATGCATTAATCGATGCTATAAAACAGATTAAGAATAATAGCTTTTTCATAAGTAAAGATTTTTATATGACTGATAATTGAATTGTCTTAAAAAGTGGGCTACACATTAATTAAGCTGTAGTGTAGCCCTTGGTATTTAGTTTACTAACTATTTATTTTTTTATGAAGAGGGATGAATTATTTACAGCTTTAATAATGTAGTTTCCTCTTTTTAAGGTCGAGATATCTACTGTCCATAAATTGGAACCTAAGTCGTCTTCCAATGACATCACCTCCCTTCCTAGTAAATCATATATCTTCAGTTCTGTAATAACTTCTGAAGTTTTAACATGGATAGTATGAGAAGCAGGATTTGGATAAACCTGGAAAATACCTTCTGATATATCCTCTATCTGATGCTCTAACCCAGTCGTTCGGCTAGATGAACTCTCTGTCACTTCATATAATTCGATATAATCGAAAGTGAAATAGGAAATGTTCTGACCAATCTGAACAAACAATTGGAAGTACTCTGCATTAGGAGATAATTCCACATATGTTTCAATATCTATAGGAGTAGACGTTAAAGTAATGCTCTCTCCTTTGATCATATTGGTTGTTCCATTCTCATCCGTAGACTCTAATTGGAATCTTATTTCAGATTGTTTTGAAGAATATGCGTTGGCAACTACTTTAAATCGTCTAGTTACAGGTTTCACTTGGTCTAAACGATATATCTCTGATTTCACCATCAGATTTGACTTTGATTGTCCGCCATTCTCTACATTAATTCTTAAAGCAGCATCGCCAGAAACTTTATGTTCTACATTCTTGAATACAAAATCACTTTCTGCAATAAAACTAGAATTATAATTGATGTACCAATTATTTGTTCCATCCGTAAAGTCCGAATTATAAAGAATTAAATTACCATTGTCAGGCACCGTTGAATTATCAGCCACTTCTTCTTCAACAACCTCCTCTTCCTCAACAGCTCCATCAGAAACATTATTGTTTTCGGCGATTGGTGCTGTAGATACGATTGCATTATCAAAGTAGATTGTTCCTGTAGTTTTTCCCAACTGAATAAATAACTGGAACTCATTCATAGCTGATGAAACCACTAAAGAACGGTTTATTTTTGTGACTGCTGAAGCTGGAATATCAATTCCTTCAGTTTCTACCTTTTCTCCATTGTCGCCCTTCAATTGCAACTTAATTTGAGTAGCACTATTCGTATATACCTCCAGAGAAATATACAGTGTTTTAGAAACCGATGAAGAAGGAAGTGGGTAGACATCAGATTTTAGATTGAAACTAGAAAAACTACCACCATCACTCGTAATGGTATACTTCATACTTAAATCTGATGTATTTGGGAAAGTACTTGAGGCAGCATTATACTCTATTCCAACCCCTGATTTTACCGAAGTTTCCCATCCAATATCAATACCATCTTCAAAAGACGCATTGGTCAATATTAGATTATTGATTGGTTCAGGTTCTTCAACAACCTCTCTAGGAAGTACGGTAATCGGAAACTCCTTATTCACAGCATAACCTTCTTTTGCGATATTTGCAGTGAGTATCACACTCTCCTCTTGAGAAGATTGTGTTACTACCCCATTTGAATTAATCACTTCATCATTTGAAGAAGTCCAAGTGATTGTAGCATCTCCGATACTTTCTGGTAAAGTTTCAATATTATACTGAATACCGTTTCCATCTTGAGGATCTTGAGCATTAAAAGTGATGCTTAACTGATCGCTTAACTCATTTAATTCGGCAAGAAGTACTTCTTCATGGTTTACCTCTTCCTCTACCTCCGTCTGTTCTTCTACATCTGAAACATAGACGTTATCTAAATAAACATTTCCTTCAGCTTTACCCAATTGGAAGTAGAACTTAAAAGCATTCATCCCGTTTGTTGTCATAATAGAAGTATTCACTCTCTGGGTCGTATTCGCATTGATAATAATAGGCTCTGTATTTACATTATCTTCATTATCCCCTTGAATCTGTACGCGCATTTCAAAATTTGAAGTAGAGTGAACATCAAAAGCAATAAATAACTCATGTGCATCTGAATTTTCTAAATTATGCTGGTTCGACTTTAATGTCATATTCGAAAAAGATCCACCATTACTTTCTATTTCAAAAGCAGCTGCTTTACTCTCGGTACCCGGAAAATACCCAGCACTTGCTGATGCTACAATTCCGATATTTTCTTTCGCTGAGTAAGTCCAACCATTTTGAATACCAATCTCAAAACCTGGATTTAAACGAATGAAATTATTCGGATCCAATACCTCTGTTACAATTTCAGGTATCTCACCACCAAGATCAATCTTTTGCTGTTCTACAGTATGAATTCCATGTGCATGGTTATAATATTTATTCCACCATACAGCAGCAAGATCTCTTAATTCTTGTATATTATTCTGATAGGCTGAATTATTTATAGCATTACTTGATTCTAACTCTTGTGCATTCGAATATCTATAATATTCTTCATGACGGATAGTGATATCTTCAAACTCTACACCTGCTGGCGTCATGGTTTTTCTATCAGTCCATAAAGTATATCGCTCATTACCTCTTTTAAAAGAATATCCATTAGAGCCATCTGTTTTATAAAACGTAACCGCTAAATCCATCGGGTAATAAGTAGCATCAGTATCGTCATGGAACAATGAGTTACCTTGTAAAAACTCTGGTTTATCAATTGATGTATAATCACAAATAGTAGGATATAAATCTATCAATTGCACTGATCGATTAGATGATCTTAGGTTATTTGAAGGATCAATAACGATCATAGGCACCTGAGCAGCATTTTGTAATAAGTTATGCTTTCCCCACATATTATGGTCACCCAAATTAAAACCATGATCAGAAGTAATAATGACCAGTGTATTCTCTTTCTGTCCTGTTTCTTCTAATTTATCGATCACCTTGCCTATTTGAGCATCAATATAAGATGCACATGCATAGTAGGCTTTGATTAAATCTCTTTGTTTTTGAAGTTCTAGCACCTGAGAATACCCATTGTAAGTTTCACTCCACTCTTGTGGGATATCTGAATAGCCTTTAATTTCTGTAGGTGCTTTTTGAACAAAGTCTGCTGTCCCTTCTGGCAAGCCTTGAATTGAAGCTAATGACAATTCAGCGTTTTCATAAAGGTCAAAGTACTCTTTGGGAGCAATAAATGGTAAATGTGGTTTTTTGAAACCAACAGCTAAGAAGAATGGTTGATCTTGATTTCCCATATGCTCAATGTAATTCATAGCATGATTTGCAAATTGCCCGTCTTGATAGCCATCATCACCTACATTATCTGGACCTACTTCAAAGGAAGTACCGCTTTGGACTCTGTACTTTGATCCTTGTACAAAATCCCCATATTCCTGAGGGTAATCATAAGAATTAGGATCCTTATATGCCTCTGTCCAAGAATCTCCATTATGTGCATCATCTACATTCCTAGGGTCAAATACCTTTCCTATTGCAGCCGTATTATATCCATTATCTTTTAATAACTCTGGTAAAGTTGTCAGCTCAGGAGATTCATCATCCAATAGGGTTGACAAATTTGTGACCCCATTTCTTTCTGGATAGGTTCCCGTTAACATCGATGCCCTCGACGGGCCACATACCGGATAAGAACACTGTGCATTTTGATATTGAATTCCTTCTTGTGCCAATCTATCAAAGTTCGGAGTAATCACTTCAGTATTTCCAAATGAAAATAAATCTGTATTTAGATCATCAACAACAATGAATAAGACATTTCTGTTTCCAGCAGGCATCGTTGACCTTCTTGTATATTCAGTTAACGCCTCTACATGCCCTGGTACAAACTCTCTTTCTACTCTATTGTAGATCATTTTGTTTGCCTTAGACCCTGCGCACCAGATGGTTCTTGGTATACCTAAATTTTCAGATGTCTGAACCACTGCTCTATGGTATTTAATTCTAGAAGCTTCCTCGCATTCATTGTTAGTACCAAACTCACCTAAATACAATGGGATATTATTATTATCAGCCCATGTTTTTACTTCTAGGAAGTTATTCTCCATAAACTCATAATCGGCATCTGAACCCCAAGTATCAACACTTCCTGTAGTTTCAGGATACTTTGTAAACTTGTTGGGCCAGTAATAATGAAACCAAGCGATCAACTTATCATCATTCTGAAAAGTAGATGGATTCATTTGCTGTGGAGAATGAATAGCATTATCGCCTCCTCCTGTAAGCATCACTATTCTATTCGGGTTCTCTGTCCTAACAATATCCAATAGTTGAACATTCAATTCATCTACTAAAGATTGTCCCATTTTAAAATAGGGTTCATTAATCAGTTCAAAAATCAAATGATCATTACTTTTGTTTCTAAAATGATGGCCGATTTGTTCCCACATCGCCAACATTCTATTCCATTTATTTTGGTCAGGGTATACAGTATCATCCCTAGTCACCTCATTGAGAAACCAATGTTCTCCATGCGCATTTAAGATCACAATCAGGTCTCTTTCTGTAGCCCAATCGATCACTTCTTCGACTCTATTTAACCAATCTTCGTCGATAGTATAGGGAGCATTTGCACCTGTATAACCATCCCACCTAACGGGCAAGCGTATATGTTTAAACCCTGCGTTTACAATATCTTCAACATTGCCTTCTTGGATTGCTTCAGCCCACCGTCCTTCTTCTGGTGCACTCATTACATTTCCAAAATTATATCCTGTTCCCAATCGATCAGCCATTCTTTGTGCTGGAGTTTGGGCGTTAGTGTGATCTACTATTAAGATCAATGATAGTATGAATAATAATTCTTTCATAACGATTTAATTTTCTAAGATGTGTTCTATACATCCCATTTCAGGATGTTGAAAGTAGTCGTGATTAATTATCTTTTCAGATAACATGACCTTATCATTGGCTATCAATAGTTTTAAGAAGTGTATGCGAATTGTAACTATTTCATTCATTTCATCAAGCCATGACAAGTAGTGCATAAATCATTTTAAGTGATTATTTGAGAGCATTTCTAATGGTTGTGTAGATAGATAAACTGTGATACTATTATTTATGTGCTATAACTGAAATAATGATTTAAAGTGATCTAACTGAAGTGAATCAATGGCAGCGCTAATTCCATTGAAAAGAGAGTCACACATCATTTATAACTGGTAATTAAAATTTAATAAGTAGATTAGAATAAAGATCAAATATTTAAATATTATTTCATTGATATAACAGATAAAATAATCAATATTAAGACAAATAAATTTACGTGATTAACTAATTTAATTTAAAATAAATATTCTAATAAATCAATACTATTTTGAATTAAATTAATGAATATTTATTAAAATATATAATGATATTATTTCAGTTTAAAATAATTATAATTTACTATATTAACTTGCATCAACTTCATCTTTCCATTCATTTAAAATACGCATCATTTTTATATGTCTTTCTTTCTGAGGATCAAAGATGTTTATTGCTTCTTCAGGATCCTTTTTAAGGTTATACACCTCATAAATTCCTGCATCGAAATAATGATACATTTTGTAGTTCCCGTCTCTTATTACAGAACAGTTCAAATCTCCTGTTGAATTGGGTCTTGCTCTTGAAGAATGCCAGAATAACCTTCTTTTCTGTGTTTCTCCAGTAACTATATTCTCTTTGATATCTATTCCATCCAAATGTTCATCAGGGTATAGATTTAAATTACAAAGTGATAATAAAGTTGGATATAAATCTGTATTGGTTGTTACCTGATAATTTTCAGAATGAGAGGAAATTCTTGCTCCTCCAAATACTAATGGAACTTTAATACCTCCTTCTAAACAATGCCCTTTTCCTCCTCTTAACGGTAAGTTAGAAGTCGCTAAAGTTCTTGTATTTTTCTTAGCCCTATTGGATAATCCTCCATGATCTGATGTAAAAACAATGATCGTATTATCATACACCCCTTTGGCTTTTAAGATCTCGACAATTTTACCTAAACTTTCATCAATAGATTGAACCATAGCTGCATAAGCTGCATTATTTTGATGCGTCTTTGTAGCCCCATCTATATCCAAATACTCTGGTCCTTCAAAGGTCATTCCTTTTACTTTTTCCTTATACTTTTTGACATAATCAGGTTTACCTTCAAATGGAGTATGGACTCCATAATGAGATAAAATGACGAAAAATGGCTGCTCATTTCTATTATTTTTAATAAACTTCACCGTTTCATCTGTCAGACGATCAGTTAGATATTCACCTACCTCTCCCTCATCTAATCCTGGAATTAACGCTTTGCCATTTAATTTATTAGGATCTTCAGGTTCGTTATATGGGAAAAAATAGGTCTGTGGGGCACCTGCTGCTCCACTTCCAATACTTTTATGATAACCTTTATTCTCAGGCCATTCATCTTCAGTTTCTCCCAAATGCCACTTTCCTGCAAAAAAAGTTTTATAGCCTTGCTCTTTAAAAGCCTGACCGATGGTCTTTTCGTTGTCATAAAACTTCTTTCCTTTTATAGTATTAGAGTTCTTCGCTGGAATACCTGCTCTTGCAGGATGCCTACCTGTTTGTAAGCCGTACCTAGAAGGTAAACACCTTGGATGAGCAACATATGCATTCCTAAAATCGATACCATCACGAGCCAACTGATCAATGTTAGGAGTCTCGTATAAAGGTGAATTATGAAGGGATAAATCATAGTATCCTAAGTCGTCTACTAAAAATAAGACAACATTTTTCTGTTGTGCAAAAACAAAGTTCGTACACAAAAGAGCTAAAAATAATGATAGCTTTTTCATACAATAGAATTTTTTGGTCATAAGTAGTTGAAGTAATTAAAATGGTGCTCCTCGTTTTATAATACACTCATTTCAAAAACAATGGGATATAAGATTTCATACATATTTTTATATGTGCATTTAAAATAACATCTAATAGAAAAGGTTATTTAATCAGTCAATTTTATCTAAAATATAACGGACCTATTGACAAAAATTGAAACTAATATATATATCCAGATGTCAACTACTTGAAAGTTATTAAGAATAAATTTAATGACAACCATATTATTAAATGGTTATCGAAAGTAATAATCATTTTAAAGGTGAAGAGAAAATTTAATTGTAAGTAATCACAGTTTATTAATCAATAAGTATCTACATTTTGTAATTGATTATAAGTTTAATTTAGGATTTTAGTATTAATATTCCAAACACAAAAACACTTAATTTATTGATATTCAGTAAATAAGTTGATGTGTATTTTGTTATAAAAAATAATGATGTTTTAGGGATAAAATAAGCATTAATAGACCTTTTTGTCTTTAATTAAAGTCCACTTTTTTCGCTGTAAGAAGTGAGCTATACTTAAAAAAGTGCAAAATTAAGCTTTAAAAAAGGTAAAATGGCCTAACCAAAAAATCCCACCTTACAATCACTTATGTAAGGTGGGATTTATATATTTAATGAAGTCCATCTATACTACTTCATTTCTATTATCTAGATTTGGATAGTACGTACTATATGCTACCAGCATACCTACTACAATTGCACAGAACATTAGCAGTCCTGAAGTACCAATACTTGGATTATCAATAATAGGATCATCATTAAACTGATTAGATAACCCCATAAATAATCTACTACCAGGTACCAAAATAACAATACCTTGTAACAAATAAACCGAAGGAGGTACATCTCTCCATCTACTTACGACAATACTTAAAAATGTGATAAGGAAAGCACTAATAAATGTTCCGAATATCCACCCCAAATTATTTGTAAAAACCATCGGACCCCAAAAAGCAATTGCAGCTAATACCAAACCTATCATCATGTCTTTGAACTTAGTGTTAAAGACAATCCCCAATCCTATTGATAAGAAAGGTAATGCGATATAGTGGCCCCATTTTGGAATTTCATTCACATATATATCTTCAGGAAGATCAAATAAGTAATTGCCGACTGACATTCCTAAGTACACCCCAATGAAAAGCTTTAAGAAAATCATCACTGCATTAAATAGGAATCCTGTTCCTGAATTAAATTGATTAAATGATATCTCCTCTAATGCTATGGATATTGTAAGTCCGGGTACATATAGAATTATTGAAGCTAAACTGAGCTCTATTACATCTAATTCTGGGATGAAACATTTACATAAACATCCCATCATAGAACAAATAAAAGCGGTATAAAACTCCAAGGTATACTTTGAGGTATTGAACTTGCCCACTGCTTTCGTTATTACATACCCTAGAAATCCCATTAAGAAACTGAAGAGTAATGTAATTATACTTCCACCAATCAAGGCCAAAAATGAAGGTGGAATTACAGTGTAAGCAAAGGCAAGTAACAATTCCCCATACAACTTTTTAGAGACCATTACTTCATCAATGTTCTTGGTGATGGTTTCATAGTCATGGTCATCTTTAAAAGCCTGTCTTAATCTTTTATGAAGATCTGCCAATTTCCCGAGATCATTACTTCCTAAAGGAATGTATTGTAAGATCACCTGTCGTTCATTGGTTTCCGGATCTTCTATCTGATAGTTCAAGGTGTTGGTTGTTACCTGACAAGAAACTTCTACCCCAATGTGTTTGGCCACATCTTGGATATAAGTCTCCACTCTTAATGAAGAACAACCAAATTTATGCAACGCATTACCTATTTTTACTATCAATTTATATTTCTCTTCAAAATTTTTCATCCAGTAATCAGAATATTATTTGGCTAATATTCAGCAATGATAATAAGATAATCTGGAAGAAAAAATAGATTTCAGAGAATTAAAACCCAATAGGTTCTAAGATATTATAACCATCGATTTCTACATCTTCCTCTTCGGTAGCATGAAAAGTAGCATTGTTCTTTCTTTTCTTTAAATCCTCGAAGTAGGTATCATATGTCTCTTTTTGTTCAGCTATCAATAAATCATTAATGATCTCCTTTTTTCTAGCAATAGCTGATTGATCCGTTTTAATATATTTATCGCTATATCTACCATAATCTTTCTTGTCTTTCATTAAGGTATAATTAACGATCTTATAAGTATCATAAAAAGATTGTTTCTGATCTTTATGTAAAGCTACAATGTGATTAAGTTCTTCCACCTCTCTACTTGTCACCAAGTGAGTTGCCAAAAGAATACTTTGATCTCTTGTTAGGATACGATCTCTTTTTTTCCAATAATCTCTATCCAATTGCTGACGATCAAAAGTCGTTGCCACTTTACTCTTTTTCAAAGCATTTTTCTCCAAAATATAATTGGTTCTTAATGCTATCATCTCATTTTTTTGATCTACAGATAGGTGAATAATTTTATCCATCCAATTTGTAAAATACTTTGCTTCAGTTTCTACTGTTTTATTTTGTGACCAAGCATTGAAAGATGAGATGAAACAGATCAGAAATAATAACTTTTTCATGTGTTTATACTTATTCTACTATTAATTTATTTATATGATAACCTATTTTTAATATGTAAACACCCTTCGGTAATCCACTGATATCCAGTTGAGTTTTGGACTGATGTTTTTGATTTAAGATTAATGCTCCTCTAATGTTATATAGTCTCAGCTCTTCCCCTGCCTGTTGATCAGTGATAATATGTACCACCTGATGTGCAGGATTCGGATAGACTTTTATTTGTGATAATTCAGGATCCAATGAAGTCGGTGGTGTTGGAGGCTCTGCTTCCTCTTTTGTCCCTACCACATGAAGTGTAAACTCTTTATGTCCGGACTCACCATTAAGTTCTACCTTTGCTAGAATTTTTACTTCTTGATCTTCTTCATCTCTAGTCACCACACCTTGGTTTTCAAGAATTTCGATCACATTCTTATTGCTGGAAGTCCAAGTCACTTTAGCCTCATCATTACTACTATTCACCAAAGTAATATCTTGTGTTACGGCACTTTCGTTATCCTCTCCTTGGTAAGTTATGTTTATCTCATCCAAAGCTTCCTGTAACTTATCAGTAGGTTTCGCCAGAACTTTAACCACAAAAGTCTTTGTCTCAACTAGGTTTTCATAAGCTACTTCAGCATCTAAAACCACTGTTTGATCCGTATCTTGTCTGGTGACTACCCCTTCTTCATTATTGATTTTTATTACATCGGAGTTACTACTTTTCCATGTTACTGTTGATGAATGCAAACTGCTTTCTGATAAAATAAGATTATTGGTTACAGCATTTTTGGAATCTCCTCCTTGATAAGTCACTTCTACTGCATCTACAGCTTCCTTTAACTTCTGTGATTTATCTTCATCACCATCAATTTTTAAGACTACATTATCGATATAGAATGTACCGGTTACTTTTCCTATTTGAATGGCAATCTGCATTGTGGAAATACCTTCTCCTATCACAATCTCACTTTCAACAGCCACAGGTTGATTTTTAGCTACAGTAATATTTTCACTGTTTAGTTTAACCGTACTTTCATTACACTGTAACTGGTAACGGATTTCAGTATCGGTAGTAGAATAGACATCGAAAGTAACTTTTACAGTCTTTTCCTCTTCCGTTGTATAACCTATTGAGTATTCTTCAGACCTTAAAGCAAGGTTAGAAAAATTACCTCCATTTTGTGTAATATGAAATGTTGCTGCGGTAGTCTTATTTACAGGATGCTCTTCTGCTACCAAACTAAAATCGATACCAAAATCTTTCTTAAAAGTTGCCGTCCAACCTGTTTCCACTCCTTGCTCAAAATCATTATTTATTCTAATAATATTAGATGAACTCTCTGCATTTACATGTGAAAAGTATACCGACCACCACTTAGCCACATCATCTTTTATTGCTGCAATTTCTGATGCGTAAGCACTATTATTGATCTGATTTTCTCTTTCTAAATCCTGAATACCATTGTATACATAAAATTCTTCGTGATAAGCTGTTACATTTTGATAAGGCACCAACATTGGAGTCATCCCTTTATCAGAGGTCCATAAAGTATACTTATAATTTCCTCTTTTAAAGGTGTAACCATTCTTACTATTTTTCTTGTAATATGTTACAGATAAATCTAACGGGTACTGGGTAGTTACCTCATTTCCCAAGAACAACGAACTGCCTTGAAGAAATGAGGGTTTTGGAGTATAAGTAAAGTCACACACCGTGGGATAGAGGTCTATTAACTGAGTAGCCCTATCTGTTGTAGTTGTAGGAAGTAACTCTGATGGATCAATAATTATCATAGGAACTTGAGCAGAATTTCTTAATAAATTATGCTTTCCCCACATATTATGGTCACCAAGGTTAAAACCATGATCGCTAGTTATTATAAGCAAAGTGTTATCTTTTTCCCCTAGTTGCTCTAAGCGGTTTACAATTTGTCCAATCTGTGCATCGATATAAGAAGCACAAGCATAGTATGCTAAAACCAATTCCTTTTGCTTATCCGGATTCAATACATTTTCAAACTCTAGGTACGTATCTTCCCATACTTCTGGAATATCTTTATAACCCGTTAATTCGGTTGGTTCTTTATATGAAATCTCATCAGCTCCTTCAGGCATCTTTTGGTAGGGTGCTAAAGAAATGTCCTTCCCTTCATATAGATCGAAATATTTTTTTGGAGCGACGAAAGGTAAGTGAGGTTTTTTATACCCTACTGCCAAGAAGAACGGTTGTGATGAAGCAGAAAACTCATCTAGTAATTCTAATGCATGCTCAGTAAACTGACCATCTTGGTACCCATCATCTCCTACATTTTCAGGACCAATTTCATACGACATTCCATCTTCAACTCTGTATTTATTCCCTGAGACAAAGTCTCCATATTCATCGGGATATGTATAATGCGATGGGTCTGTATAATCACTTGTCCAAGCCTGTTCATGATGTCCATTATCTACATTTCTTGGATCAAATATTTTTCCTACTGCCGCTGTTTTATATCCGTTTTGTGATAATAACTCTGGTAAGGTTGTTAATTCCGGAGCTGTTTCATTTAGTTGTAACGTTAGATTCGTTACACCATTTCTTTCCGGATAGGTACCTGTAAGCAAACTTGCTCTCGAAGGACCACAAACAGGATATGAACATTGTGTATTTGTATATTGAATACCTTGTTCTGATAATGCATCAATGTTAGGAGTAATTACCTCTTCATTACCAAATGCGAATAAATCGGTATTTAAATCATCAATCATGATTAATACGACATTCTTTTTATTTTCTTTAGGGAATAATGGAGCTAACTGTCCCTTATCCCACTCACCTTCTACTCTTTTGTAGATCATTTTATTGGCCTTTGGCCCTGCACACCAAATAGCTCTAGGAAAATCCAACTCCTGAGAAAGTTCTACAATAGCACTATGGTATTTTGCTCTACTTACCGGATCACAAACATTATTAGAACCAAATTCCCCTAGGTATAAAGGGACATTCAGTTGGTCTGCCCAACTTTTTACATTTTCAAAATCACTTCTTAAACTTTCATATTCTTCTTTGGATCCCCAAGTAGGTTTACTCCCTTCAATTTCAGGATATTTTGTAAAGGTATTTGGCCAGTAAAAATGAAACCAAGGAATTAATTTATCGTCATTTTCAAAAATAGCAGGATCCATTTGTTGGGGTGCATAAATAGCGTTATCACCACCTCCCGTTAGCATGACAATTCTATCTGGGTGATCTTTTCTAACGATCTCCAACAACTCTACATTTAGCTGATCCACTAACTTTTTGTTCATATTGAAGTAAGGCTCATTGATCAACTCAAAAACAATATCATGACTTTTTCCTTTGAAATGTGTACTGATTTGACGCCAGATTTCTAACATTCTATCCCACTTTTCAGGATGAGGGTACACATCTACATCTTTCGTCACTTCCTCAATAAACCAATGTTCACCGTGAGCATTTAAAACCACAATAAGATTTCTCTCCAATGCCCAATCGACCACTTCTTCTACTCTTTCCAACCAAGCTGGATCTACTGTATATGGAGCATTTTCTGAAGTATGACTTCCCCAACGCACAGGAAGTCGAATATGATCAAAGCCCGCTTCTGCCACATCATCCATCATGAATTCTTCGATTGGGGCAGCCCAGTCTCCTTCATTGTTAGCACTCATCACATTACCAAAATTGTAGCCAGTTCCTAGTCGAGTAGCCATTTCATGTGCTGGTGTTTGTGCGTAGTCTTTAGTAAAAAATGATAATAATAATAACGTTAGTAGTAATTCTTTCATACAAATAATAATTGATTTCTTGTCTGTAATAAACTGTTGAGGCTTACGCCTCAACAGCTGATTTGTGTCGGTGTCGTTATTTCTAGAGTTTCTATTATTGTTTAATAAATACTCTTGATTGTTGATTTACTTTAAGGATATAATTTCCTTTTGGTAAACCTGATATATTAATTTTCTTCAAGAATTCAGTTCCTTCTTTTGAAAGTTCAATCTGTCTTCCTAACATATCGAATACTTCCAAAGTGTTAATTTGTACTTCTGATCTAATGGTAATCAAATCCGATGATGGGTTAGGAAAAACTACTAATTCTAGTAATTCGTCCTCTACGCTTGTTGGTATTTGTTCTTCCATTAATACTGTTAGATCGAAGGTTTTTGTAGTTGTCGCGTCACCTGCAGATAGTGTAGCCGTCATTGTTACATTCTTATCTTCTTCTGCTCTCGTTACAGCACCAGCGTTTGTGATCACTTCTTCATCTGATGAAGACCAAGACACTGTCACCTCATTTACATCGCCTGATAAAGTAATATCACTGATTACAGAAGTATTATCTTCCCCGTTAGCATAAGTGATTTGAACGTTAGCTAACGCATCGTTAACTACCTCTTCTGCATTATTAGCGACAACTACAGTAAAAGTCTTCGTTTCTTGTTCATCACCTAAAACTAAAGTTGCGGTTAACTCTACAGTTTCATCATATAATTGCTGTGTTACTTTTCCATCTGCTGTAACAACATCTGTATTTGACGAAGCCCATGTAATCGTTACATCACCATCAGAAGTGATCAACTCAAGGTCAGAAGTTACTTGACTTGCTTCTTCACCATCTGCAAATCCTACTTGTAAATGTTCTTTGCTATCACTGATTACTTTTGAAGCATTATTCAATACTGTTAATGTAAATTCTTTTGTATCTGACAACTCTCCTAAAGTCACTGTAGCAGTTAATTTCACAGTTTGATTAGTCGTCTGTGGGGTCACCACACCTGCAGAAGTAACTACTTCTTCATTATCAGAGACCCAAGAAATTGTTGTTTCATTTAAACCTGTGCTAGGTAGCGTAACATCAGACTCAACTGATTGAGCATCTTCTTCATTGGCATATGTAATTTCTACTGCTTCTACTGCTTCATTTAGCAAAGAAGAATTGCTTCTTACTGTAGTCAGATCAAATTCTTTTGTTGTAGATAAATCTCCTAATGAAATTGTTGCTGTTAACTTTCCTGTTACTGTTTCATCACCTAATGTTACTACTCCTTCAGCAGTGATGTTTGTATGAGTACTCTCCCAATTAACTGTTGTCTCATATAAAGATGTCGTTGGCAATACTATGTCCTCAGATACTTGATCAGCAGCATCACCTTCAGCAAACTCAATAGCAACATCTTCTTTAGCTGCCGCTAATTTTGCATTGTCTGAGGCTAACACAGTTAATTTAAATTCTTTATTGATTGAAAAATCTCCTTGAGAAATTTGAGCTGTTAATGTGACCTCTGTGTCTTCTACAATTTCTGTAACCACAGCAGAACCATCTGTAATTGTAATAACATCTGTATTACTAGATACCCAAGCTATAGAAGTACCATAACCTAATGCATCCGTAATAACCACTTCAAAATCACTTTCGATGGTTGTGGCTGTTTCTCCATCTGCAAAAGTGAGTGATAAACTCTCTGCTACTAATTTTGCTTGCCCTTCATTTGCACTTACTTCTTTTAAAACAGCATTATCAAAAACAAATGTTCCTGTATTTCCACCTACTTGTAATAACAATCTCCAAGATGTTAAACCAGCAGGTGTTTCAACTACTGAAGTAACATCAGCGGCTGTTGGCGTAACTTCCATGTTTCTACTGTTACTGTTGATGTAGTTGCTTTCTGCATCTCTTCCTGACACCTGATATCTTAGAGTGATCGTTTCATCGATGGCTGTATATACATTTGAAGTTACTTCGAAATATTTTTTTTCTAAAGTAGCCTCATTAAATGGGTACCATTGAGTCCTTATCACTAAGTTAGGTAACGATGCTCCTCCATTTGTGATTTCTAACTTTCCAGCATTCGAAGCGTTTTCTGCATGAACAGTACTACTGTACGTAAAATCAGATTCGCTTACTTGTCCAGCATTAAAGCTTGTTTCCCAACCTACAGTCTCCCCTAACTCAAGGTCTGCATTTACTATTATTGCATTACCACTTTCATCTGTATAAGGTAATACGCTTACTGTAAAATCTTTATCTAATGTAGTCGTATTTAGTGTTACTGAAGCTGTCAATGTCACTTCTGTTGTTTGATCTCCTCTCACAACATTTCCGTTAGCACTAATCACATCAGAATGAGATGACTCCCACGCTACTGTTGTATTATTTAGTCCTACAGTAGGTAGCGATACATCATACATAATTCCTAAACCATCTTTTGGATCATTGTTATCAAAAGTAATTTTCAGATCTTCAATAGCTTCTTGTACTAATTCTTCATCCGTTTTTTCTGGAGCAACTTCTAGTACAATATTATCAACAACTACATCATCAACTGTACCTCCTAACTGAAGTAAAACAATCCATTTTGTTGCCCCTGCAGGTACCGCTAACTGAGACGTGAATGTCTGATTGTCTGTTGTTATTGTAAATTCTTCTGACTGGATTTTATTTGATCCCGACTCCCACTGAATCATATATTTCAATCTTCCTTCTTGTGAGCCGTACACATCTGCAGATAATTGGAAAACTGTTTCTTCAGCCAATGCCTCTGTAAAGTTTACAAAACCTCCAGACTTCAACTGAATATTTGAGAGGTTTAATTTTTCGTTTTCCTCGTTCACCGGAATAGCGATCTGATAAGCACCCGATGCATTGTCTTTATGAGTAATTAATGAACCTACAGGTGGGTTAGCAATACCGCTCTTATTAGTAACAATCCAAGGAGCTTCTGTTGATTCGAAATTCCCATTATCTATTAAATTATTTTGTGAGAAACCTTGAGTACAAATCAAGGTCAATAAAAAAAATACTGTAGATATAATATTCTTCATATTCATACTAGTTTTAAATGCTTAGAGAGATTAAAGTTTTTGTTGTGTTTATAAGTAATAATCGATGACTCAAATGTCGAGGATTAACGTTTTTAGCAGGTGTATTTTTCGTTCTCACAGGGTTGAAAATGGTTCTAATTATCGCTAAATCATTGATTTTGACATGATTTGAGACGTTTCAATGAAATTTTCAATAAAAAAGGCCTCTAACTCAGTTTCCTGAATTAGAGGCCTTTTCATTTATTTTTTATCAATTAACTATTGATATTTAGATCAAAAAGGTCAGTAATTATTTTACCCATTTTTTGTCCTTCTTTTTTATTGGCTGAAGCTGTCGCTTTCAACTGAAGAACAGGAACCTTCATGATTTTATTTAGTAAGTTCTTTGTGATTTTATCCACTTGCTTCTTCTCTTTGTTAGAAAGATCTGAAGAGTACTTTTCAATTTCCTTTTCTCTTATTTCTTCAAGTGTGTTTTTCAACCCTTTAATAATTGGAGAAAACTCCATTTCCTGTGTACGCTTATTGAACTCCGTTAGAGAGGCTTCAATAATCGTTTCTACTTGAGGAATCGAATTTAATCTTCTTTCTAATGCTTTAGTTGCTCTAGCATTGATATCGTCTACAGTATATACCAATACTCCAGGGATTGTCTCTACATCTACAGCAACCGATCTAGGTACCGACAAGTCCAAGAAACACTTGAACGCCAAAATATCTAAATCAGCAACATTCTCTTTATGGAAGTAATCGGCAATTGGTAAAGAAGAGATAATCACATCCGCTTCTTTTGCAGCTGTCCAAAGTTCTTCAAAAGGTCTGGTCTTATAACCCGTTTCTGTTGCCAATTCTTCAGCTACTGAGAAAGTACGGTTCATGATAGTTACATCAGAAATCTCCGTATTTTGAAGATTTCTAACGGCATCAGTTCCAATCTCACCCAATCCAACCACTAAGATTTTTGGATCGTTGATATCAGTAGTGATTTCATCAATCATTTCTACTGCGGCATAAGACACAGAAGCAGCACCATCTCTAAATTCAGTTTCTATCTGAACTCTTTTATTGGCGTTAAAAATGGTATGCATCAAACGGTGAAGGTATGGTCCTGCCATATTGTAATCGGCAGTCCATTGATACGCTCTTTTTACTTGATTGGAAATTTGAATATCTCCAACAACTTGAGACTCTAATCCCATTGCCACTCTAAAAAGATGGTTTTGAACATCCTTAGGTTGACATAATGATTCAAAATATTGATTGGATTCTTGAGTATCAACTTCTTTGAGTGTACTGATTTGTGAAATTAAGTCATCTGATAAATCCTCTTCTGCGATATAATAAGCTTCCGTTCTATTACATGTCGAAACAAATAAAAGCTCATTAATACGAGAGTCTTTTTGAAAATTAGACAATAAAGTTTCACAATCATCCTGAGACAGTGATAATTTACCTCTTACTTCCAAAGGTGTATTTTTATAAGATAATCTAATTGCTTTGAAATCTTTCATACCGTTTAAAAAAGAAGTGTTTTCTAGTTTGTAAATTTAATACTTAGAATCGTCAGTTGTTCTTTTTATTTAATTTGATTACCAATTGATACTGTAAATAAGGCTATTAGTATAAAACTCTAATTCCGGAAATGCAAAACTTTCGGTAGATAATATGGTTTCAAGTTGTCCTCCTTCGTAACTTCCTTCCACACATTTTCCCATAAAATTCCATTTTGAACTCGTTCTATCGTCTACAAAAAGATCTCCTTCTTTTGAAAAAGTTAGCCATTGTCCATCGTAAAAAGCTGAATAAGCCACAGCAGACCCAATATCTTTTGCTGACTTTATATCTCTATCTCCCAACATAGAAGTACTACCTTCCATGTAGAAAATAGCTACATACATATCTAATGGTGTATCGTTAATCACCTTATGCTTCTTTACCTCTTCCATAGGGTAAACCATATGTTTGCCTCTAAGGTTTACTGTTAGAATACGCTCCATAGGCATCAAACGCTCACTTGGCATATGATTCAGGTACAAAGGCTTTTCTACCAATACATTATCGTACTTGTAATAAGGATTAACACCATATGGTAATAATGCATCTTTTTCATCGTCTCGTAAGACCAATCCGTATTTACAGTTATCATAAAACTGTTGCATGGTCATACGCACTGCCATTCTTTCTGTAAGAACTTTATTTCTGAAAAAGCCTGTATCACTTTTGCCATTGTATTGTTGCCACCAAGATTCCGTCTGTCTGTCATAAAGAATAATGTTACTCATTCTTATCATTCCCGATGGACTAAACTCTAACTCTCTTTGAACACCTTTATGCTCAAATCTTCTTTCAAAGACTTTTACAGCATCCGACAAAGGACAATATGTGATAGCAATAGGCATTCCACCAATTCTATCATTAATCACCTGATGGAACATCAATATTTCCATTGGATATGCCTTGTGTTCACGTCCTTTACTAACAACCACAACATTTTCATTAGGGTTGTATTTTTCCTGTGCTCTTTCTTCGTTATAAAAACGAGGATAATCTATGGCCTTAAAAGCATCTTTGGGGACTAAAGACTCATATTCCCAAAGTTTGAAGTTTGCTTTATTAATATCAGTACTCCACTCACTGTTTACGCCAACTCGATTTACTTGAGCACTCACACTCAGGTAACTTATCATCACACATATAAGGAGACCGAATTTTCTCATTGTTCTAAAACAATTAGGTTTTTTACTTCTAAAATCTAAAAATACAAAGGTAAAAATTTACGGACATCTTCTCGTTAATTAACATCAATTTTAAAAAGATAATGTCAAATAGAAAATGTCCGTAATCCTATATTTTTGGAAGTGTTATCTACTTTTGTTTCACTCTAGTCGGTGTACTTCTTCCCTTAATAACAGGCTCAATACCAATAGCGATCCCTTGGATCACATCTACGATATTTTGGTAGTTTAATGTTTTAATTTCATCGTTTACCGTATGATAATAGGTATCAAAGTCTATATCTGTTGAAGAAACGGTTTGAGCAGGAACTCCTTTTGCTGCAAACGGAGCATTATCCGAACGCATAAATAAATGAAGCTCATCGTATGGATCTGGGAAGAACTTAAAGTTCATTTTATTCTTCAGTACCGTTTGAGCCATGATTTTACCTAAATTGGTTTTATCATAGCCTGTGATATATGCTTTACGTTTACCGTTAGCTGATGTTTTACCAATCATTTCAATATTTACCATTGCTACAATACTCTTAAGCTCTTCTTCAGACATATGGTCAGCCATGTAAGATGATCCTACCAAGCCCATTTCTTCTGCTGTGAATGTTGTAAACAATATGGTTCTAGGGTATTTCATCTTTCTTCTAGCATAATGTTCAGCCAACTGAATCACTGCAGATACACCAGAGGCGTTATCGTCGGCTCCATTGGCAATAGAATCCCCTTGAATAGGTTTTAAAATACCGATATGATCATGATGTGCAGAAATCATGACTACTTCATTAGGTTTAGCTCCTCCTTCAATTTTAGCCATTACATTACGCATCTTCACTTCTTCAACGTTTTGTGAGTAATGCAAAAGCATTTTCTTGAATTTCTCTTTAACCTTTTCGTTTTCTTTCACCCAGATAATAGTATGGTCAGCTTCCAGTTTATCTGTGTATCTTCCTGTTGTGTTTTTATCTTTTGAGTTTCTCATGGCCTGAATGTGCTGATCGCCTTTTACCCAAACTAGAGTAAGCTCATTAGATTTAATCAACTCGTCTCTAAAAGTTAAGAATGACTGATCTTCAGGCAAGTCAACCACCTTAACGCCTTTGGCTTTCTTTAGGATGACTAACTTTTCATTCGTGTCTATAAAATAATCACTTTTTGAGATCAAGATTTTATTAAGAAACAGTTCTTCGACCTGAACTGACTTATAGTATTTTGTGATGGTTTGGAAATATGTTCCGTTTTCACCTGCAGGTTTCAATCCGACTTTTTCGAACTGATCTTTGATGTATTCCGTAGTAATATATTCCCCTTCAGTACCAGCATATCTTCCTTTGAGATGGTCACTAGCTAACGTATCAATGATTTCTTGGGTTCTTGCAACTGAAATTTGGGCGTTAGCTGATTTTTGTATGACTAAGAAAAATGCAAAAACAAGGCTAAAAGTTTGTACTATTCTCATGAACTTTGAAGATATGTTAAGTTTTTCCCTAATGAATTTAATTGTTAGAAACTTTTTACTTTAGGAAGTGTATTTAATAATGTGACAGGCACATCGTATAAAACACGATTCAAAGTATAAAAGTAAAGGAAATTTACTTAATATTAAGCATCAACGATCATGAAAGAATATACAACGGAAGTAGACGTACTGTTCTCGAAATTGAAACTTGCTACAGATAAAAATAAAATATCAGATATTGAAAACTCAATCTTAGAGATTTGGCAGAAAACCGATGATCCATTTATTAACGATGTTATCGCATTAGGTTTAGAACAAATTTCTAAAGAAAGATATAAAGACGCCATTGCTACTTTTTCTCATGCATTAATCTTTTCGAAGAATCATGCAGAAATCTATAATAAACGAGCAATCTGTTATTATATGAGAGGGGAATTTAAGAAAGCAATTGATGATCTTAAGAAAGTATTATCTCTGGAGCCTAGACACTTCGGTGCCCTATCTGGGTTATGTACGATTTATAGAGAATTAAAATTGGACCTACATACATTAATGACTATCGAGAAGTTATTGCGTATTGTTCCTAATAAGGAAGGCTTAAGCTTACAGGCGAAGAATATCAGAAAAAATTTGCGAAAGAATTAGATCACTACTTCTCGCTTACTTGGATCTGGAGCACCTGGAGGTAAGATAAATATACCTGGAGGTAAATCTAGATCTGGCTCATTAGGTGAAACTGGCCATCCGCCATTATTATCATCATCGTCATTGCTATTAAATGAGGAATCGTCAAAATCTTTTCTTTCAAGATAAGTATGATAAAAAGACCAAATAGCAAGACCGATAGCGAAGTACATGAGTAGCAACATAATATGTAAATATTCCATGATTTCTTTAGGTTGTAAGTTTACATCAGTAGGTATCGTAATTTATAATTTGAATATATTAATAAATGTAAATAAATACAAAAAGGCAGTGTAAAAAACTGCCTTTTTGTATTTAATAATTTGTCTTATTTATTGAGGTAGAATCTCTTTTCATCGATATACTCCTTCAACTTATCGAGTTCTTCCTTAGAAGTAATTTCTTCTACATTCTCCGCAACCAAACTGGCTCCAACTCTTTTATCAATGACTTGTAAAACCTTAAATTTACGCCAAATAGGAGCTTTTTTCACCTCAACGATATCACCAACACTTATTTTCTGAGAAGGTTTGGGAATACTTCCATTTAATATCACTTCTTCCTTTTTACAAGCATCTGTAGCTATTGTTCTAGTTTTAAAAATTCGAACACACCACAAGTATTTATCAACTCTCATGTTTTTTACTCATTAGGGTATTTCACTTCTAGCAAAGTACCTTTATTATAAATTTCTTCTTTCTCCAGAAGTCCATTTTCGTCGAAATATTTCCAAGTATCGAGTTTCTTTTCTTTGTATTTTTTCCCGATTTCTCTGATTTGCCCATTTCGATAGTACTTCTTTACTACTCCGTAAATATATCCTTTATCGTAAGGCGTTTCCATTAATACAGTTTTCCCATCATCAAAATATTCGATACGAATACCCACTAATCTACCTTTACGGTATTTTTCTTTGGTTAATAGTGCGCCTTTATGATTATAAATCATCGCATCACCTTCCTCAAAGCCATTTACAAAAGTCTTTGTCATTTTTAACTGACCATCATTGTAATATGTTTTCCAAGGACCACTTTTTTGTTTCTTGGTGTACTGTCCTTCTTCTGAAATTTTTCCATTTTCAAAATATGCTTTATAAGCTACCTCAGTAGCATTTTTAGCATAAATTTCTAATTGTTTCAGACTTTTACCATCTTCATAAAACAGTTGTTGGTTACCTTTCTTGATACCTTTCTGATAATTAAACTCTTGTTTTAAATTACCTGTAGCATAAAAAACTTTGGTAACACCATGCATTTTTCCTTGTTGCATATGTCCCTCTTTCAATAAAGTACCATCTTCAGCATATTCTCTAAAAACACCTTTCTGTTCTTTTCCTAAAGCTGTAATCATCTCTGATTTTAACTGACCATTTTCATAGTAGTTTTTGTAATTACCAGTACTTTTCCCTTCGACCATTTTGTTTTCAGACATTTCCTGCCCCGATTCATAATATTCTATTCTTAAACCGTGTTCAAGATTATGATCAAAAGGTATTAGAAGTTTCACCTGTCCAGAAATATAATATTCTTTGGATTCCCCCTGAAGTTCCCCCAAAACGAAGGCACTTTCTTTCTGTAATGATTCAGACTTTGGAAAATATGTATAATAGATACCATCAATTTTGCCCTCTACATAATTGCCTTTTTGTTTGATGTTACCTTCTTCATCGTATACAGTAGTTGAACCGTTTCTTAGTTCACCTTCCATCTCGGAAGTAGACATAATTTTGCCCGAAGGATAAAACTCTTTCCAAATATTCGCTTTGATATTATGTTCAATCTGAACGACACCTGTAGGAAAATACTTCTTCATTGTTCCTACCATTTTATCCGCCTTAAACTGAGCCTCTGTCTTTTTCATACCTTCTACATAGTATGAAGTGTACCCTCCTTGTTTTAAACCGTTTTTATAATTGGCTTTAAAATGCACTCTCCCATTTTCGAAATATTCGAAGAATGGACCGTTCAAAACACCATCTTTATAAGTCGATTTTACAATTAGGTTATCACTACCTGGGAAATATCGCTTATACTCTCCATCTATGCGATTCGAGTCTCCATCAATCACATAAAATTCTTCGGCTACAATCCCTGCCCAATCGTCGTAATACGTTTTAATCAAAGTTTTTTGATTCGACTGAGCAATTGCAGTTAATTTAAAAATTGTAATTAGACAAATAAGTAAGGTATATTTGTTGATTCTAATGGTGTCCATAAGGCAATTATGATTATTCTAAGAAGACAAAGATCAATTATCATTCCTATAATGACAACTTATTCGATAGAGAAAACAAATTTTAGTAGATAACATGCTTTTACACATACTCAATAAAGAATTCACTATCAATGATTTAAAAAATGGAAACTTCTCACTTGAAGGGGATGAATTCATTGATAATGTTCTCATTTTTTGCTTTGAGTGGCTCAATGGTAAAGAAGCATTCAGCATGCAATCTTCTGGGTCTACCGGTACTCCTAAGACTATTACAGTTAAACGCCAACAGATGTATGAAAGTGCCAAAGCAACTGGTGCTATACTAAAACTTCAGAGAAACGATACGGCTCTAATCTGTATGAATACTGATTATATTGCAGGTAAAATGATGTTGGTCCGTATGTTAGAATTAAAATTAGATACTTGGATCGTACCTCCTACTTCAACTCCTTTTAAAGAACATCAATTTCCTGTTGATTTTGATTTTACAGCGATGGCTCCTATTCAAGTACAACTTAGCTTAGAAGATGTGGGCTCCAAAGATCGTTTTCTAAATACTAAGAAGTTGATTATTGGTGGTGCTCCAATGGCAGAAAGTCAAGAAGATGAAATCATACTTCAGATGGTAAATACTAAAGTATATATGACATATGGTATGACAGAAACGGTTTCTCATATTGCACTGAGAGAAGTTTCAGCTACTTCTGACCAACTGTATCATACCTTAAATAATGTTCTAATTGGCGTTGATCATCGTAATTGTTTAAATATTACAGCACCAATGACTGACAATAAGAAAATTCAAACCAATGATATTGTCAAGATTATTTCTTCAACATCATTTCAATGGATTGGTAGAGCTGATAATATCATCAACAGTGGAGGTGTAAAAGTTCAGGCAGAAAAAGTAGAAAAAGCTACTTTACACCACCTTTTTGATCTAGGATATCATAATATCAACCTATTTGTTGGAGGTGTTCCGAATGATCTACTTGGGGAAGAAGTCACTCTATTTATTGAAGGAGTTTCTTTATCTGCAGAAGATGAACATCAGTTATTACTGAAATTAAAGAATGAGTTAGGTCGATATGAATTACCAAAGAAAGTGGTATCAGTAGGTAGTTTTGTTAAAACCAATACCCTAAAAATTCAGCGTAAACAAACCATCAAACAATACTTAGATGCAACCGATGCTTAGTGTTATTACTGCAGTATACAATTCTGAAAGGTTTTTACATCAATACTTTTATAGTTTGCTCAACCAAACCTATAAAGACTTCGAATTGATTATTGTGGATGATGCTTCATCAGATAATAGCTGGAATATTATTAAAGAGTTTGCTCAAAAAGACGAAAGAATAAGAGCATATCAAAAAGAACATTCTGGTAATATTGCTACTAAAAGTTATGCCCAATCTAAAGTAAACACATCTTATTTCACCTCGATTGATAGTGACGATTTTATCTCTGAAGATGCTTTAGCATTGGGGATGAATGATATACTCACTAAGAATTTAGACTGCTCTTTATATCAACTTACTTACCATTACCCAACAGGTGATATTGATCTTGTAACAAATACATCAACTCCCATATTTGGAAACCTAGAAGCATTATCTCTTAGCTTAGATAATTGGAAACTTTCAAGTTTTGGAATCTATAAAACTGAGCTTTTAAAAAGGATAAAAAATCAGATTGTTGGAATACATGCTGACGAGTTTGAAGCGAGGCTATTACTGTATTATTCCAATAGAATTGGTATCAATAAAGGGACATATTTTTACAGACAACATCCTTCATCAATAACTAGTATCATTAACGGAAATATCACAGATTTATTAACGTTACAAATAGAACTTGACCGATTTATCAAAGAAGTAGAATTACCAGAACGTATCAAAAGTATCAATGATAAAAGTAGTTTGATGATTGCTTATGGTACTCAACATAAACTTGAAAAAAATAGAAAGAAGTTTTCTATTGAAGAGTATCAAACGATCTGTCAAATGAGTGAAGTTTGTCTTTCTTCCATCAACTTTAAAAAACTTATTCAATACATCACTTTAACTCAAAAAGAAAAAGTGTTCCTTACGTTTAGACTTGTTCCTAAGATGATCTTAAAGCTGCTTTTCAGAATTATTTAAAAGCAAGAATATAATCCTGCAAATTCTCTTCTGCACTTAACGCCAACTTCTTTTTCAATCGGTATCTTGAGGTCTTAATACTGTCTTGAGAGATTCCTAAAAGATTCGCACATTCAATTAAACTTAAGTTTAATCGGATCAAAGCACAATGTCTTAAGTCATGAGCAGTTAACGACGGATGCTTTTCTTTAAGATGTTGATTAAAGTTCTGATGTACTCCCTCAAAATAGTGTTGAAATTCTTCCCAATCTTTATCTGTTTTATCGCTCTTTTCTATAGTTCTGTAAAGGTGCTTCATAGGACTTGCCACATCTGGGTATTGCCCTTCTATATCTTTCAGTTGCTTTTTTAAAGTATGCATGAAGTTATTTTTCTCCACAATATTAAGCGTTACCACAGTTAGATGTTTGTTCTTTTGCTCCAACATTTCCTGTAGTTTCTCTTCTCTCAATTGTGCATTTTTTAAATCAGCTTCAGCAATTGATTTTTCAGCTTCAATGATCTTCTGTTTCTTTTGATAGATCTCTTGTTGCTGCTCCATTATCTTAGTTTTCTGAGAAGTAATTTCCTTTGCTCTAATCTCTACAAGATGTTCTAGCCTTTTACCCTTTTCAATTAGGTTCTTATTGTGTTGTCTAAAAATAAAAAAGATCAGTACTGCCAATAATAAGACTAGAATAACATAAAATGCAGGTGCTTTATAAAAAGGTGTTTTTACCTCAAATTTCATGGTTGAAATATCGCTGGATTGATATCCTTTTAAAGTAGCTCTAACTTCTAGCGTATAGCTTCCATTCATCAAGTTCAGAAAACTCAATTGATCTACTTTATCTAAATTCACCCACACTGTATCTGAAGAAAGCATTCGGTATTGATAAGAGATATTTGATGTGGGAAACTTTTGAGTATTAAACTTTAATTCCACATCACTCTGATATGGTATTTTTTCAGTAAAATCACTCACTAACGTTTCAGAACCATCAGCATTCAATATAACCATTGATATTTCAGGTGCTTTCGTCTTTTTATCTAGGTCCCTACTTTCTGTGGCTACCACTAACCCTTTTTCAGTAGCTATCCATAACCTACCATCTGAGTCCTTTGATAATCCTTGGATTTTTATTGCATTCGAAGGTAAACCATTGGTCTTATCAAATAATTGAGCTTCATCATTTTTCACTCGATACAACCCTTTAAATGATGCCAACCAAAGTGCTCCATCATCCGTCATTTCTATTGCTTTAAATGATGTATTTGCATCAAGCCCAACAGGTAAAAGCTCGCTGAGTAAAATTTTTTCTTGTGTAGATTTTGAAGAAAAATAAAAGCAACCATCTGATGTTGCCAAATAAATAACATCCTTCTTAATCAACAAGTCCCAAACGACAATATTCTCCTCCACTTCCCTTGGGAAAACTACATTGACCTTTTCAAATTTCTGGTTGGTATAATTGTATTTCTGTAACAAGCAGTGTCTTTTATCTCCCCCTAAATAGAAAGTACCATTATTAATTCCTTTAATTACTTGGACTCCATTAAGTGCGTCACCTTGGATATGTTGAGCATTATCATTTTGATCAACCTTAAAAACACCATTCTGATACTCCCCTGAACACCACAAGTGATTTTCTTCATCAATAAAGAAAGAAACTACTGCTCCTTTCATCTTAATGCCTTCTACTTTTGTAAATGAGTTTTGATTATAGGATGTAGAGTACAACTGTCCTTCATAAGTTCCTATGTAGACCTTTCCGTTGTATTCAATGAAGCTTCGTACCCTTTCTTTAAAATGATAGACGAACGTTTGTTTCCATCGATTTTCTAACCACTCCAACTGACGAAGACTATCACCCTCAGAAATTATCACATTCCCTTTTCGGGTCTCTTTTGCCGCCTCAATCAATACATGATTAGATACTAAGTCAACCCATTGGAAAGGTACTTTCTTTAACAATCCGATACTTTCTGTACCACCAATCCACCAACCAAGTTCTTTTTGATAATCCAATGAAAGAATATCTTTCACTCCTTGTAAATCGATAGGATGTTGGATGCGTGTTGAGTTAGAAAAATCAATGAAATAAGCTCCATCAGACCAAGTACCAATAATCATTTGATGATCTCCAATCTTCTTTCCAGATGACACTCCTTCAATGGTAGTTACCTGAGTCCAATTAACGATATTTCCTTGTCTATCTACTTCCATTTCAAAGACTCCTTCTTCACCTCCTACCCAAAAGGTTTTAAAACTCACTTTTTCAACCCATGAAATATTAGATAGTTTTTGAGGAAGAGACACTTTGGTAAAAATATCTTTTTGATTGTCGTACTTGAAAATACCAACGTTATAACTAAAAACCCATGGATTATTGAAGCCATCAATCTCAAAGAGTACCGTTCTTACATAATGTGGTGATTGCGATTTAAAATGAAGTGTATATCGCTTGATAGGCTGTCCCAATTGATAATAGACAATCGAAGAATCCTCACCTATCCAAAAGGTAGAATCATTTTGAACATAAATACTTTTGGGATAATGTATTTTCGTTTGGTCACTTCTATTTGTAGATCCATCAATAAATGATTCAATAGAATACTCATCATAATTTGAAGAAAGAATACCAATACCTAAATCATGAACGATAAGCACTCTTCCATCCTTTAGGTGAGTAAATGATTTGATATAATGACTGGGAAGAGTATGGTTAATAAGGTCTACTTTTTTACCATCGAACCTTAAAATTCCATTATCTGTTGCTCCCCAAATAATACCGTCTGAAGTATGTGTAATCGATTTTAATTGCCCCGAAATCAATCCTGCATCAACAGGATAGTAGATAAAATCCAAGGACTGTGAATAAGTAAAGGAAATACTTAAAGCAAAGAGAAAAATATTTATTATTTGTTGTAAAAATCGATTCATGAAATGTTCTTACTTTAAACTTATTCACATACTCACAATAATATCTCACAGAAAAGAAAAAATGTTGATAACTTTTTGATTTCCATTCATCGTTTTCAAAAAGTTATCAACATTCTAAGATTAAGCGTCAGTATTTGAAATACCTTTTATAGGTAGCTTAATTGTAAATGTTGTTCCTTTACCTATTGCTGAGTCTACTTTTATGTCTCCATGATGGTCTTGAATAATACCAAATGAGATTGACATCCCAAGGCCAGTACCTAATCCGACAGGTTTAGTGGTAAAGAAAGGGTCAAATATTTTACTTACCGTTTCTTTATCCATTCCTTTACCGTCATCTTGAATTTGTACATATACAAACTCATCATCATTCCAAGTTTTGATGTAAAGGTTACCCTCATCGGTAATGGCTTGTTCTGCGTTATTTAGGATATTCATAAACACTTGGTTTACCTTACTTTCATTGCAAGAAACCAATGGAATATTACCATAATCTTTATGAACTTCGACTCTATTTTTCAGTTTGTTATTTAGTAGAGTCAATGAGGTATCGATACCTTCTTCAAGGTTTGCTTCTTTGAATAAAGCTGAATCCATTCTTGCAAATGTTTTCAGATCCATGACAATTTGAGTCGTTCTTTTCGCACCTTCTTCAATGCCATTAAGCAAGTCTTTAATCTCATCAATGACAAAAGAAACTTCGAACTCGTCTTCTATCCCTTGAACTACTTCAGATTCCACATGTTTCTTCAACAAATTGAAAGCAATGGTCAAGTCTTCAATATCATCTTTTAACGGAAGTACGTTGTTTGCCACAAAATTAATTGGATTATTAATTTCATGAGCAATACCCGCTGTTAATTGACCAATTGAAGCAAGCTTCTCTGAACTTACCAATTGATCCTGCATTTCTTTTAATTGCAATAGTGTTTTCTCCGTCTGTTTTAACGAGTCTTGCAATGCCACATTTTTCGTCTGGATTTCTTCGTTTTGTACCCTGATTTCATCATGGGCAATTCTTAACTTATCAGACTGTGTTCTTAGGGCATCATTTTGTCTTTCGATGTGCTTGGTACGTTTCTCAACCAATAACTCTAAGTGATTTTTATGCACTTCTAACTGCTTTTGTGCATCTTTCAACTCTGTTACATCTACTAAGAAACTTGTTACACCAATAATGTTCCCTTGGGTATTTCTAAAAGGGTTAAAGAACTGTTCGAAATAATACCCTTTAAATTTATCTACAACTACAAGGTCTTCTCCTTTAATACATCGATCGAAATACTCCCCTTGTAAAATGTGTTTATTGTTTTCCTTGATCTCATTATAAATGTCCAAAAGGTAATCTCCTTTTTCCAAGCGTTTACCTGTTAGCATCTCTGTAATTTTCATAAACTTATTGTTACAGCTCAACAATCGTTTATCTCGATCAAGAGTATACATCATAATATGGTCCGAGTTATCAAGAATATTACGTAATAGTTCGTTTGTTTTCTTGTACTCTTCTGCTACAATTTTTCTTTGTTTTAGCTCATTCTTCCATTTACTCACCATAAATGTCAGTGAAGAAGTAATGACAATCCATAATAAGAAAACTAAAGCCATTGTAAAGTTTCTGGATTGTATAGAGCTTTTCAATACAGATTTAAGCGGAACTCTTGTGGTAATTACCCATGGTTCTGTCATTCCTTGTATTTTAATAGGGAACAACATTTCATAATAGCTTTCTTCTGTTTCTGCATTTTCAACGATCCTAGATACTTTCTGATCATTTCTTAAGGATGCGAACAAATACGCTGGTATACCGTCATTTTTTCCGATATCATCAGGATTAACGGAACCAACAATCTGACCATTGGGTGCCGCAATACACACATAACGATGATCAATATGATCACTTTCATGGATGAAGTTTTGGAAAAATGATAATCGAATAGCCGTTCCTACTGCCCCAATAAAAGTTTCGTTTTCATTGAAAAAAGGTAAAACAACATGGACAGCGAAGGCATTTTTCTCTGTACTTTTCTTGATGTGTTTGGGTAAGGTAACAAAAGACTCTTTTGAAGCTAGAATCCTCTTTTTTAGGAAGAAATTATCCCAATCCAACTCTCCTTGATGGATTTCATGATGAATCTTACCATCCAATTTTTCGGTTTCTTGATCATAGAAAATTGGATTGTACACTAATTGGTTACTATCTGAACTGTCCATTAAGACCATCCATAAGTACTCAATGTTAGAATAATGAACCACAGTATTGTTAAGCAAACCAGTCATTACATTATCAGTTTCCTGTTTATTGGCACCGATAAGTCGCATGGTATTACCTATCAATCGCATTTCGGAAAGAAGGGTTTGTAGTCTGGATTCAATCGTCTCACCATATCTAACAGCTCTTTCTTTTGTAACTTCAAAAGCAAGCTTCTTAGATTGACTTCCACCGTTTTCGTATACTTTGTAACCTATGATCAGAAAACTAAATGTGGTAAGAGCGATAACCCCCCATATAGATCTCGACTGTGAATTCAATTGTTCTTCAATTATTGATAGTTATTCTGATGTAAAATCTATTTTCACATTCAAACTCACAAAGTTATCAATCATTTAAGGTAATCTCTAGATATTTAGGACCTTTTTAATAAAGTTTAAATAAAAAGTTTCACATAAGTAGTTCTACCTTCACTAATGCTAGGAAAGTAGACCAAAAAACGGCTATTAAATATCTTTTACATAAATTTTATAATAAAAAGCTGTATCGAAACGGGTTGCAATCAAATGTTAACAAAAACTATGATTTTTATCTTCAGCTTATCAATAAAAAGATTGTAAATTAGACTACAACGTAATTAAAATTACTAAGATTTACCTTCAATTCTTTTGAACAAGTAAGTATGAAAAAAGAATCTAAATTGCTCAAAATTCTTGAGTACTTAGAGGCAAATGAGGCAAAAGAAACTAGAGAATACTATGTGCCTTCACTTTGGCTCGGACAAGAACAGGGGCCTTCTCATCCTGTTAAAACCAACCCAATGACGTTCTTTAAGAACGCAATCAAAGAAATTACAGCACCAACTGATAAAAATGTCAACTATAATCATTCTTTGTCGAAGCTTAGAAATGATGTACATGGCAATGGTGGAGATTGGACATATTTCTCAAGTTTCTACAATTTATTCCCTCGTCTAACGGCTGCATATGATCATGATAATGATGGTCATGTTGGGTCTGGACATAGAATGGACATTACCAGTAGCGATAATGGCTTCCGTGAAACCGGTACGCTTTTAAAATGTATCGCTATGCTAAAATATATCAGAGATTTAGGTTGTAATACAGTTTATATGTTACCTATCACTAGTATTGGTGAAGATGGTAACCGTGGCGACCTAGGTTCTCCTTATGCAATTAAAGACCAGTATCAAATCGACCCGAATTTGGCAGATCCACTAGTTCCTTTTACTGTTGAAGAACAGTTCGAGGCATTTGTTGAAGCTGCCCATATGATGGGAATGAGAGTAATTATGGAATTTGTATTGCGTACTTCTTCTCTTGGTGGAGACTGGGTAACTTCTAACCCTGAGTGGTTCTACTGGATCGATAGAAAAAGAGCTCATGAATACCATTCTCCAGAGTTCCCTGCTCATGAGTTAGCAGAAATCAAAAAAATTCCTGATGGTGGAGGCTTCCACTTCGCACCAAGTCAAGAATACCGTTCACTATTCAAAAAACCACCTACACCTGAACAAATTAAGGTAGAGGATGGAAAATTCGTTGCTTATACAGACGAAGGTGAATTAATTATTCCTGGTGCTTTTGCGGACTGGCCGCCAGATGATATTCAGCCAGCTTGGTCGGATGTTACGTACCTTAGAATGTACAACTTCCCTTACGACCATACTCCAAATGATTATAATTACATCGCTTATGATACGATTAGATATTATAATCCGGAGTTGGCACAACCACCACATATCAATAGACCACTTTGGGATAAGATTAATGGTGTTATTCCTCATTACCAAAAATTTGGTATCGACGGTGTAATGATTGATATGGGACATGCACTTCCTCAACAATTGATGGAAGAAATCATCAACAAGGCACGTAATAACGATCCTGATTTTGCTTTCTGTGAAGAAAACTTTGATGTTACTCAACAAAGTAGAGACAAAGGTTTCAATGCAGTATTAGGTCATGAATGGAGAGTAACAGCTAGAGAGAAAAGAGATGGTCTTCAAAGAATTGTACAAGATTCTAATGAATACCTTGCTTTACCATATTATGGTACTCCTGAAACTCACAATACGCCAAGAGCAATGATGAGAGGTGGAGAACCTCACTGTAAAGTTTCCTATGTATTGAATAAGTTCTTACCGAACTCAATTCCATTTATACATCAAGGTTTTGAATTGTTAGAAGAATGGCCTGTAAATACTGGTCTTAATTTCTTACAATCTGAAACTGATTATTATAGCCAACAAAGGTTACCATTATTCTTCAAGTCTGGACTTCGTTGGAATAATGATCACAACTTAATTGGGTATATCAAGTACATTAATAACATCTATAATCACTTTGGATGGATGTTAAATAATGAACATTTGAGAGGTAATGATAGCTCAATGACTATTCATTATCCAGATACAGAATACGAAAGTGTTATCGCTTTTGAACGTTTCGACCCTTGGCATCCTGATCATTCTATATTGGTTATCGCTAATACAGACTGGAACAATTCTCAAGACTTCTACCTAAATATTCCAGGTACTAATAATGGTACTTATTGGGACTTTTTAGGTCAAAAAGAATACAGTTTTGTAGATAATTGGATGTCTGCAACATTAGAAGCAGGTCAATGTTTAATCATTGAAATCAAGAAAATTATCTGAGATTAATTCCTCAGTATAAATAGTAAGCCCTTTTCTCTAAAATTGAGAAAAGGGCTTTATTTTTTACTTTACACTCTTTAATGATCATTGAACTTTGTTAGGTTAAAATAATATTTAGTTTAAAATCAAACTTTTAAGTTTGTTCTATTAATAACCGAGCAATTGATATGAATAAGATTATACTATCAGTAGTGGCAATTCTCACAACATTGTCCTATCACTTACAAGCACAAACTGAAGAAAATCATACTAAATCTGAAGAACACCATCAAGTAACAGAGCATCATTTTGCATCACATGAAAATGAGCATGAAGGACATAAAAAACATAAAGTGTCTTTCTATATGGGATATACAATGGTACCCCAAGCTGTTCCTTCACATGACCTTCTTTTAGTACCTACTTTTGGTATCGACTACACTTATAAACTTTCCAAAAAGTTTTCAATTGGGGTAGTCAACGATATTGAAATCGCACAATATATGGTCGAAATTCCTGCTGAAGGCGGTAGCCATGGTGAACATGGAGGAGCAACTGAAGAGCTAGAACGTGAATTTGCTTATGTTGGTGCTGTAATACTTTACTATTCACCTTTAGAAGGCTGGAATATCGGTATTGGCCCAGGTGTCGAACTAGAAAAAAATAAGAATTTCTTTGTGGGTAAAGTCATTATTGAGAAAGAATTTGAACTTCCTGGACATTGGGCATTATCTCCTTCATTCCAATATGATATTAAAGGAAATGTGTATGATGCATGGAGTTTAGGTGTTTCTTTTGGCAAATGCTTCTAATCAAAGCACTTAATTGTTAAACCTTTCTGATTATAAAGAAGAGTACAATATATTTGTAGTTAAATAAATTAACATTTAACTATCAATATTTTGAAATTTATCAAGATTGTACTTCTGACTTTTTTGTTTGTGTGGCAGCATCAGTTAGTACATGCTCAATCTCAGGGAGATCCTCGTTTGTGGTTACACTATTTCAACAAAGCTAAGTTTAATGACAAATGGAGCCTATCAACTGACGGTGCCTACTTACACATGTTTGATCTAACAGCCAACAGGCTGCAGGTTCGTTCTGGTTTAACGTACAAGATCAATAACAACTTTTCTGTTCGTGCTGGTCTAGGTTATTTCTATGTTTTTGATCCAGAAGGTGAGAACATTTCTGAAATCCGACCAATGCAAGATTTTATTGGTAAACATAATCTTACTAAAGATAAATCCTTCTTTGTAAAATATAGATTCAGACTGGAACAACAGATCATGGATATATTTTATGAAGGCCAAAATGAAAAAGATTACCTCAATAGACTTAGATACTCTATCATTTTCCGTAAAAAGTTTGCAGAAAAATGGATGGCAGGTATTGGTACTGAACTCTTCTTTGTTCTAAGAGATAAGTCAAATGATCCCTTTACTAACAAAAACCGTTTTATCATGTTGATCAACCGTCAGGTTAGTGAAAAAGTATCTTTGGAGGCTCAATATATTCGAGAAGATAGTTTTAAACATCAACAAGGGTCTGTAAGATATTCAAATATCTTACGATTGGCAGTAAGACACTCTATTGATTTTGAGAAATAAAAAACTCCTTGATTTTCAAACAAATATATTCAATCTGAATATTCGATAAACTTATATACATCGGAAGACTTAACGTTTTCTGGGCGATTTTCTCTGAAATGGGGAAATCGCCTTTTTTGTACCCTAAATCTTTTGCAGCTTCTTGTAAATGAATAGGTATGGGGTAATGTATTTGGGTAGCTACTCCATTTTCCTTCAAATAGTTTTGTAAGCGATCTCGTTCATCACACAGGATTGTAAAGAGATGGTATACTGCATAGCTATTAGAGGTTGGTTTTAAAATTTCAATTTGCTCTATATCTTCTAAATACTTTAGATATAATTGTGCAAGACTATTTCTTTCTTTGTTCCATTCGGTGATGTACTTCAACTTCACACTTAAAAAAGCAGCTTGCAATTCATCTAATCTCGAATTCACTCCTAAAAGTTCATGTCTATATTTCTCTGAAGAACCATAGTTTCGAATTTTAAGGCAACGCTCGTATAAATCTTTATTGTTTGTAGTAATTGCTCCCCCATCTCCTATTGCACCTAAGTTTTTGCCTGGATAGAAGCTTGTAGCATTAATATCTCCAATACCGCCTGTGGGATGATGGTTCCATTTTGCTCCATGAGCTTGGGCGTTATCTTCTAATAGATAAATATCGTTTTGCTGTGCTATCTCACTCAAAGTAGACATATCTACTGGATACCCATACAAATGTACCGGCAGAATCACTTTCGTTTTTGATGTGATCGCCTCTTTTGTCTTTTCTAAATCCATTAACCCCGAAAAAGGATCTACATCTACTAGGATTGGCTTCGCTTTTATTTCTAAGATCGCTTGTAATGTAGCATAAAAAGTTGAAGCAGGAATAATTACCTCATCTTCTTCTTTTACTTCCAATGCCATTAATGAAATCTTTATCGCATCGTTGCCATTCCCTACGCCAACACAATATTTTGTATTAGAAAACGAAGCATATAAATGCTCAAAAGCTTTGACTTTCTCCCCAAGTATATAATGCATAGAATCATATACCGAAGTGAATTCAGCCAAAGCTTCTGTTCTAATTTTTTGATGAATGTGATGTAACGATAGAAATGGTATCTCCATAGAAAAATTATTTTCTCATAGATACAATTTTAGACGTAGATTTCCTCATAAATATCAAAAATATGCTTCATTGAAGGATTTACATATACCTCATCCTGATGAATCACGATTGGCGTTTGAATCAATGAAGGAAATTTTACAAACGTCTTTTTCAAGATGAAATCGTTCATCTCGCTAAAATCTTCACAAAAACATCTGTACCATGGCGAGGTCTTATTGATCAATAGACTAGAAGTACCCGGTTCCATTCTAGTTAATATACTATTGAGCAATTGAGGTGTTACAGAAGTAATATTAATAGGGACTTCTGTAAGTTTTGACGTCTGGTCTTTTACATGTTGCAATAAGGCAACTTCAGAGGTTTTAGTGCTATCATAAATAAAGATAGTTTTGTTCGGGCTAGTGAATGATAGTGACATAGAAATAATCTGTTGGACTGTGAATTATGTGGTGTTATTTACTTTTATTTAAAATTAATGATTAATCAAATTGTTTTCAGGCATTTTGGTCATCTACAAAAATTGATATAAGTCACTAAAGTTAAAATGAATAGAAAATATACTGGGCTACAAAAAACAAATAAAGAAAGTGTTTATTATCTTCATCAATACAAAATACACATTTTTTAAATCATAATCAATTTATGAAATCACATTTCAGACTACATGTTTTTTACGAAGTGGTACAAAGACAAAGTTTTACAAAAGCTGCAGAGTCATTGCATATCTCTCAACCTGCTGTAACAAAACATGTAAGAGCATTGGAAGAAGAATACGGTATTCCTTTATTAGAAAGAAAAGGGATGATTATTCATCTCACTGCTGCTGGAGAAGTGCTGAAAACTTATTGTGAGAAAATCTTTAGCCTTGAAAGACAATTGAAATTTGATGTTGATGCGATAAAAGATAACCAAGGAGGTACAATCCGAATTGGAGCAAGTACAACTATTGCTCAATATATCATCCCCGATGTGATCGCCAACTTCCAACAAAAGATCAAGGACGTTAATATTGAAATAAAAAGTGGAAATACAGAAGCTATTGAAAAATGGCTGTTAGAAGATATTATTGATATAGGAATGATTGAAGGAGATCCTCATAGAGGTGGATTAAAATACATTCCTTTTCTAAATGATGAATTGGTATTAGTAGCCTCAACAAAATTTGATGATGCAAAGGATAATAATATCACTATTCCTCAATTCCTCAAAAAGCCTCTTGTGATGAGAGAACAGGGGTCTGGTACAAGAAAGATTATCGAGAATGAATTAGAGAAACGAGGGATTAATGAAGATGACCTAAATATCATTATGTATTTAGATACCACAGAAAGTATAAAAAGGTATATCGCAGCCTCTCCTAATTATGCTATTCTGTCTATCTATTCCATCTTGGATGAGCTCAACAGAGATAAACTTCAGATCATCGATATCGATCACCTAGAAATCAATAGAGATTTACATTTTGTAATAAAGGAAGGGGGATCAATAGGCCTAGGGCAACGTTTTATGGATTACGCCATGCTTCATTATAACAAAAAGTAATAACTGATTCAGTTTAGGAATTCATTTTCATATACAAAGTGTGGACATTTGTAATGTTCAAAAAGTATAACAATTAAGAAAATGAAAAAGACCTTAACGACATTTCAATCAAATCCTACAATAGCAAAAATTATTTACTTCCTTTTAGCTTTATCTACTTTAACTCCTTGGGTATCTACAGCAACTGCCTTATTCTCAGGAATATTTTTCGCTTTGTTGTTTAAAATCCCTAACCCAACATTAAATAAAAAAATTAGTTCAAGTTTATTAAAATGGTCAGTTGTTTTCCTTGGCTTTGGCTTAAATGCAGTCGATGCTTTAGAAACAGGTTCTGAAGGCTCATTAATCACTTTTTCAAGTATTGTCTTTACGTTATTATTTGGAGCATTTTTAGGTAAAAAATTAGGTTTAGATAAGACCATCTATCGATTAATTGCATCAGGTACTGCGATTTGTGGAGGTAGTGCTATTGCAGCTATGGCACCTGCATTAAGAGCTAATGAAAGACAGATTTCAGTCGCTATGGCTACTGTTTTTGTGCTAAATGCTGTTGCATTGGTTACTTTCCCTGTAGTTGGTAAATACTTACATCTAACACAAGAGCAGTTCGGTTGGTGGGCTGCTTTAGCAATCCATGATACAAGTGCTGTTGTGGGAGCAGGACAGGCGTATGGTGAAGAAGCACTAAGAATTGCAACAACAGTCAAGTTAACAAGAGCATTATGGATTGTTCCCGTTTCATTAATTGCTTCACTTACTCAATCAGGTAAAATTAGTTTAAAGACAATGCCTACTTTTATTATTGGTTTTGTGATTGCCATGTTATTGAATACTTACGTTCCTTTCTTCCAACAGTATTCTCATGTCTTCAATTTTATTGCTCACAAAGGATTATCATTAGCATTATTCACTGTAGGCTGTACTTTAGATGTTGAAAGTGTAAAACATGTAGGTACTAAACCTATGTACCAAGGGATTTCATTATGGGTAATTATTTCAAGTATTTCACTAATTGCTGTGATGAATATCTTCTAGTTTTCGATAAAAATTTGTAAATTATATAACCTCTTATATCTGATTATAAGGGGTTAATTTTTTATCTCATTATTATCACTTCATATTGATGTCTCCTACAAAAAAGCAATCTAAAAATATAAAAGTTACTCTTCTGATATTAATACCATTACTATTTTTCTTTTTATCAGATTATACTCAGAAAAAATTAGAAGACTTTGCTGCCAATACAGTCAAAGAAATTGCTCTTGGTAAAAATGGAGATGGTTATTTTGTCACTTTTAATAATTTCAATATCAACTGGTTTAAAGGAAAACTAAGAGCTACCGGTATTGTTATTATCCCCAATAAGGAAAAAGAAAAAATTAGTTGGATAAATGGTACGGTGGATACCGTTAAAATAAAGTTACCACAACTTCATAAAATCATTTTCTCTAGAAACCTTACGGTAAAAGAGGTGACACTTACTAAACCCAATTTCCAATTTTTCTGGAAAGATAGCCTTGTTCAAAAAGAAAAAACACAACCAAAAGAAAAGCAGCCAAGTAAAAAGATTGCTGACCGTAAGTCTCCTTTAATACGTTTTAGTGTATTAGGACAAAGGTTAAAACAAATTGGTGCGACTTCTATCAACCTCACAGATATGAAGTTCAATGGCTATCAAATCACAAAAAGTGGTGTACACAAACATGTGTTTCATACTTCTCAAGACCTTCATATATCTGGTATACAATTAATATATGATGAAGACAAAGAAAAGAATATCATCAATGTTGATGAATTGGCTTTTGAGTGTGGGCCATCATTTATGAAGGGTGTCAATGAACTCTATGAATACAAATTTGACAGCATCGTCATTTCAAAAGAAAAGAATATTTTTGAATTAAAAGGGTTGGATGTAAAACCTCAATTATCTGAGCGTAATTTCTTTGAGACTGTCGGTAAACAAACCGACATGATGAGTTTATCCATCGGGTATGTAAGTGGTATTGGTTTTAATGCAGATGAACTTTTCGATCAGAATAAAATTCACCTTAACGACATAAAAATTGATAGCTTACAAGCTCAAATCTATAGAGATAAAAACTATCCTGAAGATACTACTGTAGTAAAAAATCTGCCCAACCGGTCAATACAGGCCTTAAATTATACGATTGCTTTAGATAAATTTAATGTCACTAATAGCTCACTGACCTATAAGGAAAAAAGTAAGGATGCCAACTTACCAGGTGAAATTACACTCACAGATATTACCATTGACGTCCCTACAGTCAACACAGATTCTATTGAAAATATTGCCCTTCACCTTAAATGTAAACTCTTTGGTAAAACACCAACAAGGATTGACTGTACATTACATACCGACAGTACTGCTAAAAACCTTATGGATGTAAAAGGGCATATTGATGGCTTCCCATTGTCTTACTTCAATACATTTACCCATAATAATGCAGGAGTTGTTTTTCAAGAAGGTAGAGCAAGATCTATTGACTTTGATATCGATCTTTATGATCAGGTAGGTCGTGGAAACTTAGATTTTTATTATAACGATCTAAAAATTAAGCTGACAGGAAAGAATGATGAGAAATCTAACTTTGTTGAAAGTATTGCCAACTTTGCCGCCAACAATATGGTCGCTTACAAAAACAACAATCCTGGTCCCAAAGCAAGACATGCTCCCCTATACTTTAAAAGAGTACAATATAAATCTGTCATTCATTATATCATTCATACTATTATGTCTGGTCTAGAAACTTCTGTTGTTGGTACCTATACTCATATTCCTCAGGAAGAACGAAAAGAAACCAAACAGAAATATAAAGACAGAAAAAAAGCAAGTAAGAAGCATAAAAAACACGCTACTCACCAATAAAAGTAAGTACTAGACTTCTTCCTGAAGCTCTATTTCTATGCTCACCTAAGTAAATCCCCTGCCATGTACCTAATAGTGGTCTTCCATTCCCAATAGGAATGCTTACAGACGCACCTAGTGTTGATGCTTTTAGATGTGCAGGCATATCATCAGGACCTTCATAGGTATGCTCATAATAAGGTGCATTTTCTGGGTATACTTTATTAAAATGACTCTCAAAGTCTACTCGAACGGATGGATCTGCATTTTCATTAATCGTCAAAGAGGCTGAAGTATGCTGAATAAATACCTGAAGAATTCCTGACTTACCTCTCAACTCAGGAAGGTGTTCAAACACATCTTCTGTGATAATATGATAACCTCTAGAGTAAGGACGTAAACGTATTGTCTTTTGAATAACCATAATCAATAAATTTTGATCTTGAAATTAAAAAAAGCCAACAGGTTCTACAACCCATTGGCTTCTTATGATACTTAATTTATTATAGGATTATAAACCAAGATCTTTAAACAATGCTACTAACGCCTCTTCTGACGGACGAGGTGCATTAGCATTTTCTACTTTTCCTTTTTTATCTAATAAGATGAATCTTGGAATAGAAGTGATATTAAACTTATCTGTGAATTTAAAGTTTGTACCTAAATGAAGTTGATTTCCATGTAAGTCTTTCTTTTTTACCATTGCTTTCCAAGCATCAGTACTTTGATCTACAGATAGTGAAACAAATACAATATCTTTTCCTTCATACTTTTTCTCAATCTCTTGAAGCGAAGGGATTTCTCTTAAACAAGGTCCACACCAAGATGCCCAAACATCAATATATACGTATTTACCTTCAAATTCTGTTAAGTCTACAGTATTACCTTCTAAATCTTTAAATACATATAATGACTCTTTGTCACCGTCTCCTTTGGGTGTATTTGTAAAACTAAATAGTGTAACTGAGATAATGAGTGCTAAAATTGAGAATAATTTATTTTTCATGTCAAATTGATGATTTATGAATAATTGTACTTTCCTTTTGTTTACATAACGACAAAAATGATACAATTCTTCTATTTTTCACAGTACATTTTTCCCGAATATATCAGAAAACTTCCCGAAAAAGAAAGGCCGGCAAGATAATCTTACCGACCTTTAATGTATAAATCAATGGTATGATTCAAATTATAGGATATCCAATGAACGGTTGATGAATGCCGTTAAGTCAGCTCCCTTCAAGTTACCTTGAGAAAGTTTTGCTAAATCATAAGCATGTTTTACTAACTTATCTTGTTCACCTTCCTTGTCTTCTTTTAAGATACGAGAAACAAACTCAGAGTTCCCGTTGATAGTAATTGTATCACCACCAGGGAAACCACCGAACATTCCCATACCGCCGCCTTGCATAGCAGCCATTTCTTCCATACGACGCATAAACTCTGGCTTAGTGATCATAACTGGAAGCTCATCAGCAGTCATTGCTTCAACTTTAGGCTCCAATTTATCGTCGTTTAATGCTCTCTTGAAGATATCAACCAATTTCTTAGACTCTTCTTCAGTTAAAACTGACTCATTTTTGTCATCAGTTTCTACTAAGTTATTTACAGTATCAGAGTCGATACGCTTCCAAGTGATGTCCTCGAACTTGTGCTCAGTATTGCTGATAAAGTGAGCGTCAATCAATGTATCCATTTTCAATACGCTATACCCTTTCTTCTGTGCAGCTTGAATATAAGTATCTTGAGTACCTTGATCTGTTGAATATAAGAATACGAACTTGTCGTTTTTATCTTTTTGATTCGCTTGGATTTGCTCTTTATACTCTTCGAAGTTGTATAATTTACCATCCAATGTCTCCAATAAACAGAACTTCTTCGCTTTGTCGAAGAATTTATCGTCTGTCATCATACCGTATTTTACGAATAATCCGATAGACTCCCACTTCTTCTCGAAGTTCTCACGATCGTTTTTGTATAAGCTATTTAACTTATCTGCCACCTTACGAGTTACATAAGAAGAAATCTTCTTCACGTTAGCGTCAGATTGTAAGTACGAACGAGATACGTTTAATGGAATATCTGGAGAATCAATTACACCATGCATCAAGCGTAAGAACTCAGGCATGATTTCCTCT